>NZ_JBBPCO010000009.1 GCF_038070005.1 Thermithiobacillus plumbiphilus
CTAATTCCTTCCTTGTAACCACTGGAGCAGCTTCCGCCCGGTATGTCGTTCAAAAAAACATTGCCATTGCCTGAGGACCATTCTTCGTTGCTCCAATCGGGATAAATAGTGGAGTTGTAATAATCGTTCGACCAGATGATGTTGTTCATGCTACCAGAATTGTCTACAAGCAGCATGACATTGGGTTCTGCCGCAGCGGCGGGTAGGAATAGGGGGGTATTGGTCAGGTCGGTTGCGGCTTGTGCATTGGGTATAGGTACGGACCAGCTCAATGCGGCGATGAGCGCCATGGCGGTGATGCGGCGCAGCTTCCGAAGCAGTCTGCCAGTCATTCTGATTCCCCTTAGAAGTTCATAGCGTAAATGGCTTCCAGCACTACCACGGTATTCCGTGGCCCCTCCACACGGCTGGTTACGCGATAATAATTTTGAGATAGCGCGCCTGTACCCTTTACTCCCCCACCATATTCACTGCCCACGGCAACGCTGTTGCCACTAGCGGCATCAGAAATCCCAAGATCTTCTATGATGTATTTGACCGTCTGACCGTTGGCAGTGGTAATGAAATAATTGCTGCTCAAGTTCCAGTCAATTGTGAGGCCGCCATTGCTGTCTCGGGGCAGGTTGTCCCTGTCATAGAACCCGCTGATCGTGCTCCCTGTAGGGGCCGTGGTCTGGTTCAACAACCAAGTACCACCAGCACGCAAGCCCGCCTCGGCCTGGTTGAGGGCTATCTCGCGAAACCGCAGATTGCCGGCGATTTCCGTGTCGGAGCGCGCCATGTACATCGCGGCAATGCCTGCCAATGAGAGTGCCAGTAACACGATCATGGCGACCAGCAGGGCTGCACCCTGCTCTCGGTGATGCATGGATTTAACAGGGAAAGCTGTCATTTTAATTCGCCAGAATAGGGTTTCGTAGCGGGATTTCAGTGCTAAACAGTTGGTACCGGTATTGTCGCTCATCGGCGGGCACGCTGTAAGTCACGGCGCCTGTTGAGGATGCGGCCGGGATTAAGGTGATGCTGGATGGGCTTACCTGTCCTTTGTCCGGGAGGCTTGATCTTGCCAGCAGAATAACGCGCGCGGTTCTTATCAGGCTTGCATTGCTGTCGAACCAGGAAGCGGAGTTTGGACGGGCGTAGGAATCTACATTTCCATCATCATTGCTGTCGAGCCCGTAGACCACTAATAGCAGGACAATGCCGCGTGCGACGGGCGTGCTGATGTTGGTGTTGACGTCCGTCACCATGAGGGTTGGCGCTGGATCAGTGTGGCCACTGACTTCCGAACTGGTACTGATGTTATAGCGCCTGTTTACCAAGTTACCCATGTTATAAAGATTCACGCCCTGAGCTGCTGCATAGCCGTTTTCCGGGAATGGCGGAGTATTGTGTCCGCCTGGTGGATTCCTGTTTGAAGTTCCGGATTGGTGCTGAAGTTTTAATGCGGAATCTTGCACTGCCGTGATTTGTACCAGTACGCAGGTTCGCGGGCTCAGGGATGGTTGGTCTATCAGTACCAGATCGTTTTCCTGGAAACCCTCAGTTCTGGTGACATTCAGTTCTGCCGACGAGTTTGGCATGTCGCTGCGTAGTTGTGTTGGTGGCAGCCCTGCACTACTGGAGCTGCTGTAGAGCACGGTAAGGCTGTCGCTGTTGTCAGGGCTAGTCAGCGGTGAACTAGGAGCTGGCGCCATCGACTCTATTGGACCCATGTTAAAATCGTAATATTTCGGCTTATTGTAAGCACTGACAGTGCAATTTGCGTTTCCAGCCAACCCGTATCCCGCCATGCGCACATCGCGCTCGATCATGGTCATGGCAATACGCGCCTGTTGCCACATATCCTGGGTTTCCGCCGTGCGGCGTTGCTGGGCTTCGGATTGGCTGAAAACGCTATAGATACCTATGGATGCAAGCAGGGATATGACCAGCGCCACCATTAATTCAACGATTGTGAAGCCTTGCTGGTGATTATTATGCAATGCCGGAGTAGTCATGATGGTCAGTACCCGATCTGGGTGGCCAGGGGATAGGTCCGCAGCCCTGCGCGGCCCTGCCAGGAAAGCGTGATCGTCACATTCGTGCCATCGACATTTACCTGGCCCCGCCCTCCCGGTAGTTGGCTTTCGATATCCGCCTTCCAGACCAAGGCATTGCTGGCTGCCATGCCGGTGCTGGGCATGGCGGTCGCGTTCTGTGTGTCTAAGCCGTCATATGCCGATACACCGGCTGCCGTGGGGGAGCCCCACATCATGCCGACCATTTCGTTGGCGAGCAGGTTGGCCTGGGTGACATACTGGCTGTCACTATTGAGCTTCAGGGCTGCAATTTGCAGTGCTGCCAGCGCCAGTAGCCCGAAAGCAAAAATGGCCATGGCGATCATGACTTCGATCAGGGTGAATCCTGTTTGCTGTCCAGCCAATCTCTTATCCATGCTTCAGGTCCCGGGGAGGATTTGCGAAACAATGCGTCCGCCCATGCCGACGGTGACCAGCCAGGTACGCTTGGTGGTATTCGGGTCTGCGAGTGAAAAGCTATATTCGACCCCGGCACTCGCACCACCTAGCGTGTCGAATGAAATCGTTGGCTGGTTGGCGGTACAGACCAGGTTGGCATAATGTTGGGCGAACTCATCGGCACTGATCTGCTTGAGGATCTCGACGTTTCCCGTGGCTGGATTGGTCCATCGCACCCTCCAGTCGCAGGTAGACGAAGGCGTGCCTGAGGCCGAAGTGTTGAGCTGGACTCTCGCATTCCGCTTGATCGCCTCCGCGCGTGCCCACTGCAGGTCCTGCTGCAGTTGCGCGGCGGCGGCGCGGATCTTGCCGTTGGCGCGAGATTCGGTGAAGCTTGGCAGGGCGAGCGCGAGCAGGATGCCGCCCACGGCGAGCGTGATGGCCATCTCCACCAGGGTGAAGCCCCGGGTGGCAGGTACGGCAATGCGAATCATCGGGCGAAAGCCGCTGGATGACTGGTGAGCTTTGTGAAAGACTGGGTGCTCCTTCATGGCGAACCGCTTATCGTTATGGGAGCCGGCAGTTTTCAGGGCCTGACCCTGCTGCCTTGTCGTTCTCCGCGTTCGGAAGGTTATCAATCAATTAGAATAAGACCAGGCAGACGTCAAGTTGGGAAAGCAAAAGGGGATGCCGTGATCCGGATGGTGCGTGCTGATGGTGCGCCTATATCGGGCCTGCGCTGGCTTGCGGGCCTGTGCGCCGTGATGTTCGCGGCCGGGGCCCAGGCCGTGGAAGTCCGTTTCGATGTGGCGGGCGCGGGTTTGCCGGAGGATCTGCGGAGTGGTCTGGAATCGGTGATGGTGCCGGTGCAGATCAAGGACGTCACGCAGGATCTGGCCAATACCCGTTTGTTGGCGGAAAGCCGCCTGAACAATGCGCTGCAGGTGTTTGGCTATTATCACCCTGAATTCCAGTGGCGCATGGAATTCGTCAATGAAAACCGCTACATATTCCACTATACAATCAAGCCCGGACCCAGGGTTCAGGTGACCAGGGTTTCTCTTGACGTGAATGGGCCGGGCGCCGATCTGCCCGCCGTCAATGCGCCGCGAAGCGAGTTCCCCCTCAAGCCCGGCGAACCGCTACGGCAGGATGTCTATGAGAAGGCTAAGGCCCAATGGCTCTCGGCTGCCCAGAATGAGGGCTACATCGATGCCGATTTCTCGCGCCACGAGATCCTGCTCGACCGCGGGAAGAATGTCGCCGAAATCAATCTTTCCCTGCAGACCGGGCCCCGCTTTGTGTTCGGTGAGACTCAATTCAATGGCGCCGGGACCTATCCCGAGGACTTCCTGGGGCGTTACGTGGCGTATGAACCGGGTGATGTCTTCTCTTACGACAAGCTCAGCCAGACCCAGTACAACTTTCTCGGTGCCAATCGCTTTGGAAGTGCCAACGTCCTGCCGGACAGGGAGGCGGCGAGGGATAATGTGGTGCCTGTCCAGGTTAATCTGGTGCCCTTGAAGCCCAAGCGTTTCAAGAGTGGCGTGGGCTATGGCACGGATACCGGCGGCCGGCTGACTGCGCGCTACGAGGATGTCAATTTCCGGCATTCGGCCAATGAGCTGTATCTGCAGGCGGATGTCGCGCAGATGCGCCAGGGCTTTGCTGGCCGTTTCGTGTGGCCAAGCTATCAGGACCTGCATGCCCAGACGGCGGTTTATTCCAGCCTGCAACGCGAATCCGTCGATACCTATACCACGCGCTTCTTCAATCTGGGAGCGGAGCGTACCAGGCATCTGGGCAATGGGGTGATCGGTACGGCTTCGCTGACCTATCGCAATGAAATCTTCCAGCTTGGACTGCAACGCGGGCACTCCATCCTGATCCTGCCGGCCTTGCGGGCGCGCAAGCAGAACATTCAGGACCCGCTGCGGCCACGGCGGGGATATCAGTTCGATGGCACCCTGAACACCAGTGCCACGGCCTGGGGGTCCGATGCGGATTTCATACAGTTCTCGGGACGCGGCGAGACCTGGCTGCCCTTCAATAATGCCACGCGGGTGGCTCTGCGGACCAATGTCGGCGCGACCTGGCAGCACAATGCCACGATTCTTGCCTTGCCGCCCTCGTTGCGCTTCTTTGCAGGTGGCGACCGCAGCGTGCGTGGCTACGATTACCAGTCCCAGGGACCGCGGGATGCCAGTGGCGCGGTGATCGGCGGGCGTCATTTGCTGACGGGTAGCATGGAGTTGCAGCGGGATATCGGCTCCCTGTTCGGGGCGGTGCTCTTTTATGATGCCGGCAACGCCTTCGACAATCTGGCTGAATTCAATGTGCTGCAAAGTGTCGGCATCGGTGCCCGGGTCTATTCGCCGGTTGGGCCGATCCGGCTGGATGTGGCGCACCCGGTCGGTGATCCGACAGCGCGGGACTTTCGCATTCATTTCTCGGCGGGCGCGACATGGTGAAGCGCTTTGCAGTCTACTGGATTATCCTGCTTGTCCTGCTCGGGGCGCTGCTGAGTGGGCTGTACTGGCTCTGGTACACGCCGCAGGGCGCGCGCTGGATCCTGGGGCAGGTCACGCAGCGGGCACCGCTGGCGGTGGGCAGGGTCGAGGGCAGTCTCTCAAAGGGGCTGCAGCTCGATGAGCTGAATTTCCAGGGCAAGGGCCTGTCGCTGAAGGCCGATCACCTGGCGATTTCCTGGAATGCCTGGCCCCTGCTTTACGGGCGCGCGGATATCAATTCCCTGACCGCCCGCGGGGTGCGGATCGAGGACAATCGCCCGGCAACAGAGGAGCCGCCCACCTTTCGGGTGCCGGAGCTGCCTGGATGGCTGGTGAACCGCAGTGCAAACATTGACCGGCTTCATCTGGAGGACCTGAACTACAGCAAGGCGGGCAAGCCGGTCTATCACTTGGCTGGTCTGGATGCGCAGGCTCGCATGCGCAATGGCGTACTGCAGGTCAGTGATCTGCGGATGCAGGATCAGTTCGGGCGCATTCAGGGCCGATTGAGAGCCGGTCTGAAAGAGCCCCTGCTCGAAACCCAGGGACGCTGGCTGGCGGCGAAATCCCAGGCTGTCAATGAAGTTTACTGGTCCGTGGACTGGCGCCAGCGGGATGCCGAGGCCCTGGCCGGTCCCATTCATCTGGTAATGCGCGATCAGGATCGCACCCTGGGGGCCCTGGCTGGCGACTGGGCCATTGACCCCCATGCGATCCGTCTGCAGCAGACCCGGCTGAGCTGGTCGGGCCTGCCGGGGCCGCTCTGGGCGAATGGTCGACTGGACTTTCCCAAGGGCAAGCCCTTTGCCGATATGCAAAGCTGGGCAGACTGGCAACTGGCGCAGCTCTCCCCCCAGCTTGAGGGCATGGATCTCGCCTGGCACCTGAAGGCGCGCGGCTGGCTGGAAGGTTTTCAGGGCAGCCTGCAGGCGGTCAGTCGTGGCAAGGACTGGCAGAACATGCAAGTATCTGGCCCGATTCGAGGTGACAGCTCGGGATTCCAATCCCTGGGTTTGAAGGGGCAGGTGCTCGGTGGAACGCTGGCCAGTGATGTGTCTGTTTCTGTCAAACCGCAGCCGGATTTCCGGGTCGAGGCAAGTTTTCGGGACCTCGATCCGGGGCTTTACAATGCCGCCGTGCCCGGCAGCCTCAATGGTTCCTTTCTGTTGCAGGGTGGAGGCAAGGGCTTTGCGGACCAGGGGCAGCTTGCGCTGGAACTGGCACCCAGCCGCCTGCACCAGCAGCCCCTGCAGGGGGCGGTACGGGCAAGCTGGATGGGCAAGGATCTCCTGATTCAGCAGGCACGCATTTACGGCCGTGGGGTGGAGCTGGCCGCGAGCGGCCGGATTTCAAAGGGCCTGCGCGTCAGGGCCAATGTCAATGATCTGGGGCGGCTGGCTCAGGGGGCCACCGGCCGGGTGAATGCCGAAGGGCTGGTGCAATTTCGACCGGGGCTGCTTTCGGCCAGGCTGCAGGGGCAGGGCAGCAATCTCGGTTTTGGTGCCTTGAAGGTGCAGCGGGCAGCCTTTCAGGCGCGCATGCAAAATGGCATGACCGGGCCTGTTTCCCTGACGCTTTCCCTGCGTGACCTCGGTAATCAGACCTACCGGATCAACACAGTAAATGCCGACATGGCTGGCACCCTGGCGCGTCAGGACTGGCAGATGCGTGCTGCCTGGCCCGAGGGTAGCCTTGGGCTGGCGATGCAGGCCCGGCAATTGGGCAAGTCGCTTGCCGGGCCCTGGCGTTTCGGCCTCCAGGAACTCAATCTGCGGGACCGTCAGACCGGTGCCTGGCAACTGGCGAAGCCGGTCGCCATCACATTAGATCCCGCGAGCCGGATAAACGTCCCGAATCTCCTGCTGGTCAATCAGGGGACGGGCCAGTTGAGCCTGAACGCAGATATTCGCTTGAAGCCCTTGTCCGGCAGCTTCGATCTGCGCATGCGCCAGGTACCCATCCTGCCCATCTGGTTTCCGCCCTCGCTGAATCTGCTGGTGCAGGGGCAGGTATCGGGCGGGGTGCAGGGGCGTATGCTGGCCAATCAGCAGCTGCAGGTGCAGGGCAATGTGGCGCTGGGGCAGGGGCGCCTACGGGTCACCCGACCCCAGGGGCAGATCGATGCGGTGATCGAGACGGCGCGCAGCAACTTCACCTGGAGCGGGAACAGCGTGCGCGGTGACGTGCAACTGAATCTGGTGGACTATGGCCAGGCCAATGCCCGTTTCGAACTGCCCCTGCTGGCGCAGGTACCTCCCAGGATGCTCCCGACGGGCCCGCTTCGGGTGACGGGTGATTTTCGGGTCAGCGAGAAGGGCATGCTGCTCGCTGCCATGCCCGGGGTGGTGCAGGAAGGGCGTGGGGACTTGCGCGGCAATGTCGACATAGGCGGCACCTGGCAGAATCCCCGGCTGGGCGGGCAGGTGCGGCTTACCGGGGCGGCGGCCTTTGTCCCGAGCGCGGGCGTCTATGTCACGGACATCGGCGGGACCGTGACGCTGCAAGGCGATACCCTGCAGATATCGGGTATCCAGGCCCGCTCTGGCGATGGCATGCTGACCGGGTCGGGAGTGGTGAACCTGCAGGGCTTCAAGCCGGTCGATTACCGTCTGCAGATCAGTGGACGTGATTTCCGCGCCGTTGATCTGCCAGAAGTGAAAGCGAATGTCTCGCCTGATCTGCAGATCGGCAATGCCGGGGACCAGATCCAGATCCGAGGCACGGTGCGTGTGCCTTACCTGCGCGTGATCGGTACCCAGCCCGGTGGTCTGCGCCCCAGTTCCGATGTGGTGTATGTGGATGAGAAGAAGGCCGCGAGTTCTGGTTCCCGGATCGACCTGCTGGTGACAGTGATTCTCGGCGATGATGTGCGGGTCGAGGCCCAGGGGGCAAGCGCGCGCCTGGGCGGCGAGCTGCGGGTCAGCATGCAGGGCAGCGAGGAGCCGCAGGCTCATGGCAGCATCAAGGTACTGGAAGGGCGCTATGCTGAATATGGCCAGGATCTGCGGGTGCAGGAAGGCACGATCACCTTCGCCGGTCCTCTCATGAATCCCAGCCTGAATGTCCTGGTCGCCCGCAAGGTCGATGAGATCCTGGCGGGCATCCGTATCACGGGTGTCTGGCCCAAGCCGCGCACCGAGCTGGTATCTGAGCCGCCCATGCAGGATGCCGAGGTGCTCTCCTATATCGTCCTGGGCCGACCCCTGACCGGCATGGGCGGCGGTGGCGAAAGCAGTCTGCTGGCACGCGCCGCCGGTGGCCTGCTCAGCCTCGGCGAGGCTGCCAAGCTGCAGAAAAATCTGCAATCCGGGCTTGGCCTGGACAAGTTCGAGCTCGAAACCGGCGGTAGCTTCGATCAGTTCATGGTCACCATGGGGAAATATGTCAACCCGCGCATCTATGTCAGCATTGGCCAGGCGCTCTTCAGCCAGACCACGGTCCTGCGTGGCAGGTATAAAATGACCAGGAATTGGGAGCTGCAGGTGGAAAGCGGCACGCAGCAGAGCAATAATATCGATTTACTCTATAGCGTCGAAATGCGCTAGGAATCAAACATGCTTAACTCCAAAGCATCCGTGCCGGATGCCTTGATCATTGGTGCCGGTGTGATCGGCATGCTCAGCGCCTTGCGTCTGCATCAGGCAGGACTCAGGGTGGAAGTGCTGGATCAGGCATCACTGCCCGGCAAGGAAGCATCCTGGGCTGGCGGTGGCATCATCAGCCCGCTTTTCCCCTGGCGCTATGCCGATGCCGTCAACCGGCTCGCGGCCTATGGCCAGAAAGTCTATCCCGAGCTGGCGCAGGAACTGGCCACCAATACCGGTATCGATCCCGAATACACCCGCAATGGTCTGTTGATGTTGCCCGGTGAGGAGCAAGCCCTGGGCGAAGAAGCCGAGGACTGGGCCCGCCGCTGGCAACTTGAAAGCCAAGCCCTGGATCGGGCGACACTTGCCGCGCTGGCCCCCGCGATCAGGGGCGCGGAACGGGCGCTCTGGTGGCCATCCATCGGACAGATCCGCAATCCGCGTCTGGTCAAGGCCCTGGCCGAGAGGCTCCGGAGACTGCAGATTCCGGTTCGCACCGGGGTTCGGGTGGATGGCATCGAGCAGACCGGGGGGCAGGTCCGGGGCGTACTCAGCAGTAGCGGGCGGCTGGCGGCGGGCAAAGTGATCGTCACGGCTGGCGCCTGGACCGGAAGGCTGATGGAAGGCTTTGGTTACAGCCTGCCCGTCGAGCCGGTACGGGGGCAGATGATCCTGTTTCGGGCGCAGCCCGGCTGGTTGCGCCAGATGGTCCTCTCCGACAGCCACTATCTCGTACCACGCCGGGATGGCCGGATTCTGGCAGGCAGCACGCTGGAATGGGTAGGCTTTGACAAGTCTCCCACTGCGCAGGCGGCATCACTGTTGCGGGAAAAGGCCCTGGCCCTGGCGCCCGGCCTGGAGGATTTTCCAGTCGAGCATCACTGGGCCGGTCTGCGGCCCGGCGCGCCAGAGGGCGTACCCTTCATTGGCGAGGCACCCGATTGCCGGGGCCTTTATGTCTGTGCCGGTCAGTTTCGCAATGGCATCGTCATGGCGCCGGGCTCCGTGGCCCTGCTCGCGGATCTCGTGCTGCAGCAGACGCCCTGGCTCGATCCGCTTCCTTATGCATTGAACCGAACGCCCGTGCCAGCGTCAGAGGCAGTGTAGTCAGCCTGCATCCACTGGATTGCAAAGGCAAATTCTCGTACACTGAATGGGTCAATTAGGTGAAACCATGCGAAATCACGAAACCTGGACCAAGCAGGATATAGTTGAATTCCTGAGAGCTGCAGGCGTCAATCCGACCAGTCAGCGGGTAGAAGTTGCCTTTGTGCTCTTTTCGGGATGCCAACATCTGTCTGCGGACGACATTCTCCAGAAGGTCAACGCCGAGTATCCTGTCGTCTCCAAGGCCACGGTGTACAACACGCTGGGGCTTTTAGCGGAGCAGGGTCTGATTCGCGAGGTGATCGTCGAACCCGGTAAGGTGTTTTATGATGCCAACACCTCGCCGCACCATCATTTCTATGATGTGGACAGCGGCCTGCTTGAAGACATCCCGGCCGATGATCTCGTCCTGACGGCGATCCCACCCTTGCCAGCCGGCAAGGCCCTTGACCGGGTGGATGTGGTCATCCGGGTGCGTGGGCGGCCTGAAGCAGCGCTTGCCTAGTCCGCCCAATCTGAATACACTGCTTGCCGCGCCGTTGTAGCTCAGTTGGTAGAGCAACTGATTCGTAATCAGTAGGTCGGAGGTTCGACTCCTCTCAACGGCACCAGTCATCAAGGGTCTGGCCATTCTGGCCAGGCCCTTTTTCGTTGCGGGGTTGGGAAAATGCTTGGCTTCATAGGCCTGCACGAGCGTAACGAGAATGTCCAGGCGATCCCCTTGCGGAGTACCCAGATCAGGGTCGGACTCCATCAAGGCCGAAACCTCGGCGAGAGTGGCCTTGTAGTCTGCTTCGGTGTGGATAGGGCGGGTGTCCATTTGTCCTCCGTGGCCGCTCAGGCCCGTTCATCTGGCCGCTTGAGCAGTTCGTACATCTCGCAGGACGCCTCTACCTCGACCAGTTTCACGATGTCTTCGACCCTGATGCCCGCGAGTGGTTTCTGGTGCTGGCGTCGGGGCTGGTGGTTTGCCTACACTATGCCCATGTCAAAATCTTCCAGTCATGTTGCCCTGAATCTCCTCCTCCAGCAGGTCCTAGACGGCGATCTGCTGCCCGAGGACCCCTCTAACCTGCGTATAGGCATGTTGCGCGCCCGAGCGCACCCGGATCTGGCGCGGCTTGCGCGCAATCCCGCCGTGGAGAGCCTTAGCCTGCAAAGCACCTTCAAGCCGGATGTGAATGCACTCCAGGCGCTTGGGCTCACGGTATCAGAATCCCTGAGCGGGGTTTTCGATGTGATGCTATTCGTGCCCACCCGCCAGCGCCGCGAAAGCCTGGCCTGTTATGTCGAGGCTATGCAGATGCTACGCCCAGGCGGGCGGCTGATTGTCAGTTGCGCCAATGACATGGGTGCGCCCAGTTATGAAAAGGCGCTGCGCAAGCTGGCTGGATTGAGAGGCGCGCGCAGCAAGGCCCACAGCCGGCTGTTCTGGACCGAGGCCGGTGGAGAGTTCGATCCGGCGCTTGCGGCGGAATGGGTGAAGGCAGCAGAGCCCACCACCGTGCCCGGTACCGATTTTGTCACGGTGCCTGGTATCTATGGCTGGCAGAAAGTCGATCAGGGATCACAACTGCTGGCGAAATTCCTGCCGGAGAACCTGAGTGGTTCGGGCATGGATCTCGGCTGCAATTACGGCTATCTGGCGCATGCCCTGCTCAGTCGGGCGGATGGGGTGAAGTGCCTGCATCTGGTGGAAGCGGAGGCGCGCGCACTGGCATGCGCGCGGACGAATCTAGCGGCCTTTTCGGACGTGGACCTGCGCTATCACTGGCTGGACGTGGCCGAGACGCATATCGAGCACCTCGATTTCGTGCTGCTGAATCCGCCTTTCCATGCCGGCAAGGAAACCGACTACCAGCTTGGAAAAAGCTTTGTGGAAACGGCCTGTCGCTCCCTCAGGCGCGGCGGACGACTGTTCATGGTGGCCAACCAGTTCCTGAGCTACGAGGATGTGCTGGCGCGGGAGCTCAGTCGTCACGAGAGATTGACGGTCGAAAGCGGTTTCAAGGTCCTGACGGGGGTGAAATGAGCGCGCGCCGCCTGGATCAACTCCTGTCGAGCCTCGGTTATTGCAGCCGCAGCGAGGTGAAGCACCTGCTGCGCGAGGAGCGGGTGCTGGTGGACGGCGCGCCGGCCCGCAATCCGGCCCAGAAGGTGAATCCCGATGCCGTGCGGCTGGACGGCGAGCCGCTGGATCATCCCGAAGGCCTGTATGTGCTCTTTCACAAGCCTCTGGGCTATGTGTGCTCGCACCGGGATTCTCCCAATATCTATCGCTTTTTTCCGGAACGCTGGTTGCTCAGAAAGCCCGCCATTTCGACGGTGGGCCGGCTGGACAAGGACACCAGCGGCATTCTCCTGCTCACTGATGACGGCCTGCTGCTGCACCGTCTGACCTCGCCGAAATATCATCTGCCCCGCGTGTATGATGTGACGCTGGCCGAACCCTTGCGGGGTGACGAGGCGCAGGTGATAGGTTCGGGCACGCTCATGCTCGAAGACGATGACAAGCCCTGTCTGCCGGCACAATGGCAGCCCACGGGTGCGCGCGTCGGCCGGCTGACCCTGCATGAAGGCCGCTATCATCAGGTGCGGCGCATGTTCGCGGCCCTGGGCAATCATGTGTCAGCCCTGCACCGCAGCGCATTCGGGCCGCTGACACTCGGCGAACTCGCCCCCGGCGAATACCGGGATCTGCGGGATGATGAACTGGCCCTGCTCAATGGAGGACATGCGCCATGATCTGGACGCCACACGTGACGGTTGCCGCCGTGGTCGAACAAGCGAGACGTTTTCTGCTGGTGGAAAGGAGGCGGAGGGCGCGTGTCTTCAATCAGCCCGCCGGCCGGCGCTATCCGCTGGAGCTGCTGGTGGACGTGATCTGAGTTCAAAGGGCCATTTCGGAGGGTTTACTGATCTTCGAATTCCGGGGGCGGGCACTGCCTGAAGGGTGCATGGGTGCGCAAGTCATCGGCCAGCATGTCCATGCCGGTACGCTCGCGCGTGAGAAAGTCGGCCACGGCATCCCGGAACCCGGCATGCGCCAGCCAGTGGGCACTGTAGGTCTTTTCCGGCAGGAAGCCGCGCGCGATCTTGTGTTCGCCCTGGGCACCGGCCTCGAAGCGGGACAGGCCGCGACTGATGCAGTACTCGATGCCTTGGTAATAACATAGCTCAAAGTGCAGATTTGGAAAGTCGCCGAGGCTACCCCAGTAGCGGCCATACAGGCCTTGTGGGCCACGCAGGTTCAGGGCGCCAGCCACGTAGTCCCCGTCCTGACGGGCCAGAAACAGCACGCAACTTTCGGGCATGCTCTCGCCCAACATGTGAAAGAAACGCCGGTTGAGATAGGGAATCGCCCCTTTGCTGTCGATGGTGGCGCGATAGAAGCGGTACATGGCGTCCCAGTGCACGGGCTGGATATCCGCGCCTTCCAGGCACTCGATCTGCATGCCTTCGGCCTGGGCCTCGCGCCGTTCGCGCTTGACCTGCTTGCGCTTGCGGGAGGCGAAGTGGCTCAGGAAGTCATCGAAGTCGCGGTATTCCCGATTGTTCCAGTGATACTGCAGGCCTTCGCGGATCAGCAGATCTTGCTGCGCGAGCCAGTCCGTGGTCGGGGCATCCGGAAACAGGACGTGCAGGGAGGAGTAATCCGCGGCGAGTTGGATAGCGGCCTGCAGCAACAGGCGGGCTGAGGCCTCATCGCCATCGGTGAGCAGACGAGGTCCGGTAACCGGCGAGAAGGGGACGGCGCTGACCAGTTTGGGATAATAGTGTTGGCCGGTGCCCTGATAGGCGCGCGCCCAGGCCCAATCAAAGACATATTCGCCATAGCTGTGGGATTTGGCGTAGAGCGGCATGGCCCCACGCAGTTCGCCAGCATCGTCGCGCAGCAGGATGTGGCAGGGCTGCCAGCCGCTATCGGCGCCGACGCAGCCGCTGCGCTCCAGGCTGTGGAGAAAGGCATGGCGCAGGAAAGGATTGCCGGTGGGGTTCAGGGCGTCCCATTGCTGGGGGTTGACGCTGCCCAAGTCCGGAAGGATGTCGATCTGCATGATGATATCTTGCGTCCCGGCAGGGCTTTAGTCAAAGACTGGGAGGGATAAGGAGAAAGACCCGGCGCTGGCCCTGAAATGAGGGCTCAGCGCTGGCTGGCTAGATGCTGCGCGGGGCCTAGTGATCCAGCGGGTTGTGGTGCTCGAAATGCGGTTTTTCTTCCTCTGGCAGGCAAAATCCGGCATCCCTGAGCATGTTTCCAAGCTGCTTTGCCGCATCCCCCGCAAATTTGGCCTTGTCCAGCAGGTCACTGGCAATTTCCTGGGCTTCCAGGGTATCCAGGCGAATGACCAGCCGGTTTTCGCTTTCCTCGACGATGTGCATGTCTGCCCTCCTTAATGGGTACGATCGTGAAAGGGGTGTTCCATACTGTCTTTGTGATCGGCGAGCACATAGGCCAGGTCCAGCACATAGCGCCGGAATTCCTCGGCATTCTGAATGATTGGCTCGGCGATCTTTCCCATTTCGGTCCGGTCGAATGCCAGGGTCACACCCTCTTCGTTCTGTTCCAGTATCTCCATGAGAACCTCCGCTTGCGTGTTTATTTCATTATAGCTGGCGAGGCCAGGATGGCGCGGTACTTTGGTATGAGTCGTCCGCGCAGGGCCTCAATCCGGATAGATCACCAGGTGGCGACGCGGCTCGCTGCCGGTGCTTTCGGCATGGAGCTGATAGCGGGCAACCATCTGGTGTTGCACCCGGCGCAATGCTGGGCGGCGCGGCGCCAACGCGATCTCCTTGCCCAGATAATGTACCTGGCGGATGGCGGCCTCTGCCTCGCGTACGGCATCCTGCACCTCGTCCTCGTCGATCTCGTCCATCAACAGGAATACCTGCTGCAGAGTGTGGCGGATCTGGGCGGTGGTGTTCTTGCGGATCAGGTGTACGGGCTTGTGATGCAGCTCGGCGAGTTCGCGCAGACGCGGATCATCGGCGCGGGCCTTCAGCGCAAGTACCAGATCGGCCTGCTCCGGCTGGATCACGGTGCGGGCATTGAGGCGCAGGTCGCGGATGACGCGCTCCACCGAGTCCCGACTTAAAGCATAGGGATGAATATGTACAGTCCCTTTGATGCGCCGGAATGGGGCTTCCGGGGCTGTGGGCAGGGCATGACGTTCCTGGCTGGATTCAATCTCGCCGGATTCCGATTGCTGGCGTCGCTCACCGCCGGGTTTGCCACCGCGCAGCAGGGTATCCACCGCCTTGGCGGTATCATGATGCACCAGCAGGGTATCGCGTTCGATAATCTCGACCACGCTGTCGAAGGTGGGCGAGCCCTTGCGCTCGCTCACGGTCTTCTGCGTGCCGCGCGCCCGCGCTTCCTCGTCGCTGAGGGTCACGGTCTGGACGCCACCGACCAGATCCGACAGGGTGGGATTGGCCACCAGGTTTTCCAGGGTGTTGCCGTGCGCGGTGCCGACCAGTTGCACGCCGCGCTCGGCAATGGTGCGGGCGGCGGCAGTCTCGGCGGCGGTGCCGATCTCGTCGACGATGATGACCTCGGGCATGTGGTTTTCCACCGCCTCGATCATGACCGCATGCTGGCGATCCGGGTGAGGCACCTGCATACGCCGGGCGCTACCGATGGCGGGGTGGGGGATGTCGCCATCCCCGGCGATCTCGTTGGAGGTGTCGATCACCATCACCCGCTTGCCGAGCTCATCGGCCATGATGCGCGCGATCTCGCGCAGCTTGGTGGTCTTGCCAACGCCGGGCCGGCCCACCAGCAGCAGGCTTTTGCCGCTTTCCACCAGGTCCCGGATCATGTCCACCGTGCCTTCCACGGCGCGGCCCACCCGCAGGGTCAGGCCGATGACCTGCTGCTTGCGGTTGCGGATGGCGGAGATGCGATGCAGGGTGCGCTCGATGCCGGCGCGATTGTCGGCGCTGAACTCACCCAGCAGGGCCAGTACATGGTTCAGATCATCATGCGTCACCGGGGTTTGGAGCAGGTTCAGGGCCTCGCCGGGATAGCGCGCCTGCGGTGGCCGCCCAAGATCCATGACGATCTCGATCAGGGTGTCACGGGGCATGTCCTGCAGCGCCGCCTGATAGGCGGGCGGCAGGGCGGTAATCAGCTCGAAGGCGTCATCATGCTGTGCTGGAATCATGGTCTGGCAACCCGTGGCATGGCTGGTATGAAACGCAATTATGTATATCTGTTTATCATTTTGACATTTTTGCGCCAATACGGTTCAGTAGGCAACCGCAAGGCATGCAAACACTCATTTCACGGCAGATACCTGTTCAGTGTCATCCGGTGGTTGGCTTCCCAGGGCAGCGATTGCGGTCATGACTTCATCGAAATCGCCCTTGGCATCGATCTCCTTGAAAATGGCCGCGCTTTCAACAAAGTAACGCTTGGCGAGGTCGGGCTTGCCCTGGTCGCGATAAAGCAGGCCAAGATACTGCTGAGCGCTGGCCTCCCAGTAGCGGTTCCCGGTCGCTTGCGATGCGGCCAGGCCCTGCTTCAGGATGGTTTCGGCTTCATCGTACTGCTGCGCCTTGCGGTAGGTGTCGCCAAGGTTTGTTGCCACCATGGCCCACTTGTTACGATCATCCTGCTTTTCAAAGATGTCCAGGGCCTGGCGCAAAAAGCTGATGGCCTTGAAATAATTTTGCTGCATCGCATAGATCGAGGCGATGTTGTTGTAGGCACTGGCGATTTCTGTCGGGTTTCGCTGCAGGGCGAGGGCCGACTGGTAGAGCGCAATGGCCTTGTCCAGATCACCACTTTCCTGCAGGACGACGGCAAGATTGTTGAGGGCGATTGCCTCGGCCGAGCGTTTTTTCTGTTGCCGGGCGGCCCTCAATTCTTTTTCGTGAAACAAGCGCGCCAGTTTCAGATTGCTCATCTGCAGATGGGTCTTGCCCAGCCAGTTGTAGCTGATGCGACGCTCATCCAGGGTCCTGGCGTGACGGTTTGCCCCCTGGAAGGCAATCAGGGCGGTCTTGAGATCCCCCGCCTGATAGGCGGCCTGGCCCAGGCAGAGATAGGCCGCCGGTCCGCCCTGAGAGTTTTTGACGGCCTTTTTGCCCAGTGTCAGGGCGCGGGAGAACTGCTCCTTTTCCAGGGCGGCAAGGCACTGTCTGGTCGGGTCCTGCGCCTGTGCCGTGCCTGGTCCCAGGACCAGGAGGGCGGTGGCCAGAAGCGCTGGTGACATTGTTTGACGTGTTTTCATGCTGATCCTTTCCTCCGGCGTCGGCTGTGGGTTGTCGATCCCGGGCTGGCCGAAATGCCGGAAATCCTTATCACTCCTTATGATTGTAGGCGAGAAGTGATCGTAAGGTGAACGCGGAATGTGGCAATACAAGTAGATGTGGCAATGCAAGTGACTGAATGACATAATATAATGAAAGCGTGAAGAATGCTTGATCCACCATCAAAAATCCGCGCATGCGGGATTTTTTGTGCTTTACTTAAGAGTGCTTCCTGCCGATCGAGTCAGAATGACAGGAGGGATTTCCCGGAGCTGATGTGCCTGCTTCCTCTTTTCCGGTTTGGGTGTTATCCGGAGTAAGGCCATGATATTCCGCGTCCAGGAACATCGCACAAGGTGGCTAGACTATCTGCTTGCAGTTTTGCTCATACTGCTGGCCATCATCATCAATTCCTTTGTCGGGTCGCTGCTCACCCCCAATACGCTGCTCTCATCCTTTCTGGCCGGCGTCATCCTGAGTGCTTTGCTGGGGGGCTGGAAACCGGGCCTGCTGGCACTGGCAGGTAGTCTGGTAGCCCTCAATCTGTATTTCTTTCCCACCTTCGGTTTTTTTGAAGTCCGTGAACTGCTGGCCCGCTCGGCCAGCTTCACCGCCACCAGCCTGCTCATCATCTGGCTGGCCCATCGCCTGCGCCGGGCACTCACGGCCAGCCAGCGGGACAAGCGTCAACATGCATTCCTGTCCCGGACCAGTGCCGTGCTGACCGAGGCCCTGGACGTGGAAAGTGGCATGCGGGATTTTTGCAGGCTGGCCGTTGAGCAGCTCTGCGACTGGTGCGTGATCGGTCTGGCCGGGTCGGAGAAACCGCGCTTTGTCGTGGGGCACCGGGGGGCTGATGCCGCTGTTGCCCGGGAGATCGAGGCCGGCTTGCAGGCCAGCGCCCAGGATTTCTATATCGAGCACCAGCGGATGGCCTCGGGCCAGCCGGTGCTGATCGAGCGCTTCGATGCCGAGCAGTTCGATCGGAAGCAGACCGGGGCCGGCTTGTCGCCATTGGTGCAGAAGTTACGGCCCCGCTCGTATCTTGGCATACCCTTGCTGGCCCGCGGACGGCTGATCGGCACCCTGTGCTTTTTCCGTACCGAAAGCCGGGTCCCCTTTGAGACAAAGGATCTTGGCATTGCCGAGGATCTGGGCAAGCGTCTGGCACTGATCCTGGATAATCTGCAGCTTTATGACCAGGCGCGGCAGACAGAGCAGTCCCTGCGGATCAGCGAGGCACGGTTCCGGGCGATATTCCATCAGGCCGCGATTGGCATGACCCTGGCGGATCTGGACAGCAATCTCCTGCAGTATAACAACCGCTTCTGCGAGATGATGGGATATACCGCGGCGGAAATGCAGCAGATGACCTTTCGGGACTTTACTCATCCCGAGGACCTGCCACGCGAACTGGCGTTGCGGGCGCGCATGCTCAAGGGCGAGATCCCCAGTTACCAGCTGGAAAAGCGGTATTTGCGCAAGGGCGGCGAGATCATGTGGGGACGGGTGACCGTGTCGATGGTGCGCGATGCGGACGGCAATGCGTCCTATACCATGGCCCTGGTGGAAGACATCACCGAATATAAAAACGCGGAAGCGGCGATGCGGGCAGAGCACTTACTGCGTGAAAAGATCATGGAAAACGCAAGTAATGCCATTTTCGCCGTCGATGAGAGCGGCTGCTTTCTGATGCTCAATCCCGCCATGGAGGAGATGACCGGCTATAGCCGCCAGGAGCTCATGAAGGCGCCCTTCACCCTGATGTTCGATGATGGTGCGCAGCTACGGGCAAAGGCGCTGTTTCAACAGGTTCTGAAGGGTGGCCGGGTGCTGCGCCAGGAACTGGTGATTCAGCGCAAGGGCGGCACCCATCGTCATGTGATCTTCAGTGCCGCACCTGTCATGGACAGGGATCGGATTGCCAGCATCATCACCGCCGAAGACATCACCGAACGCAAGCTGGCGGAAGATGCCATCCGTCAGATGAACGCCACGCTGGAGCAGCGCGTGGCCGAGCGGACCGCCGATCTGGAATCCTTCAGCTATTCGGTGTCGCATGACCTGCGCGCGCCCCTGCGGGCCATCGATGGATTCAGCCTGGTGGTCCTGGAGGATTTTGGTGAGTGCCTTGGGGAGGAGGGGGCCGCTTATTTGCGGCGGGTCAGGGCGGCAAGCCAGCACATGGGGCATGTCATTGACACCATGCTGAATCTGGCCCGCCTCGGGCGTCAGGCGCTGCAACCGAGGTCGCTGAATCTGAGCGCCATGGCGCAGAAAATCCTGGACCGCTTGCAGCGCTGCGAGCCCGCTCGCAAGCTTGAGTGGCGGATCATGGAGGGTGTGTATGGACAGGGCGACCCGGACATGATTGGTCTGGTTCTGGAAAACCTCATCGGCAATGCCTGGAAGTTCACCCGCCAGCAGCCCCGACCCTGCATCGAGTTCGGAACCATCGAGGTGCAGGGCATGCGCGCCTATTTCGTGCGCGACAACGGCGCCGGCTTTGACATGCAGTTCATCAACAAATTGTTCGAGCCCTTTCACCGTCTGCATGGCAAGGAGGAATTCGAGGGCTCGGGGGTCGGGCTGGCCACCGTACAGCGCATCATCCACCGTCATGGCGGCGAGATCTGGGCTGAAGGCGCCGTTGGCCAGGGCGCCACCTTCTACTTCACCCTGCCTGAAGCGGCAGATGCGCGCCAGTCTTCCTGAGCACTCGCCTGCCTATTTTTTAGGCCGGTAGGTTGCCGGCTGGCCAAATCAGACTTTCGTCCTACTGTCCCCAGCTTTATCCACAAACTCTGGGGATATCCCGCCCGATCCGCCCCAAGGCCGAGTCCGGCACATGCCAGTTTGTGATATCAATCTTTTACCATCCAAAAAAAGGGGGGGAGAAGATGGATCTCTATGCAGAAACCGAAGCAAAGCTCAAGGAACTGCGCCAGAACCTGCCTGATTGCTCCAGCACGGCCCGTTCCATCGACCAGTGTGATGACTGGGAAGACATCGCCTTCTACGCCGATGAGGAAGGCTATTATTATGTGGCTAGCTGGTTGTATGAAGCGGTGCGGCAGACCCGCAGTCCGTGTCGTTACCCGGCGGTCTTCCTCAACAGGCTCAGCCCGGGTCAACGTTCCTGGCGTTAGTCTTCGAGCGCTCTCTTGGTCTAGGAAAAGAGTCGGAACATGGGCAGCAGGGCCGAACGCCATGGCTTCGGCCTTGTCCTAACTGATATCCCATTCACAAACCCTTGGGGATGCGCATGAAAACACCCAAAATCCTGGCCGTCGTCATGGCCGGTGGGGAAGGCAAGCGACTCTATCCCCTGACCAGCGAGCGTTCCAAGCCCTCGGTGCCCTTTGGTGGACGCTATCGGATCGTCGATTTCGTGCTGAGCAACCTCATCAACTCGCGAATCAATGCGATTTACATGCTGGTGCAGTATAAGTCCCAGTCCCTGATCGAGCATGTGCGCCGGGCCTGGTCGGTGCCTTCGACCCTGCCGGGGCAGTTCATCACCGTGGTGCCGCCGCAGATGCGGGCCGGGTCCGACTGGTTCCAGGGCACGGCGGATGCGGTGTACCAGAATCTGAACCTCATTTACCAGCACCGTCCGGACATCGTTGCGGTATTTGGTGCCGATCATATCTACCGGATGGATGTGCAGCAGATGGTGCGCTTTCATCTCGAAAGCGAGGCCGATGTCACGGTTGCGGCCCTGCCGGTGCCGCGCGAGGAGGGATCCTCGTTCGGCATCATTGCCGCTGAAGGGGACGGACGCATCCGCGAGTTCCTGGAAAAGCCCAAGGCCCCGCCGCCGATGCCCAATGACCCGAATCGCAGCTTTGCCTCGATGGGCAACTATCTTTTCAACTGCGACACCCTGATCAGCTCTCTGGAGGCCGCGCATGGCCGCGGCGAAAATGATTTCGGCCACCACATCCTGCCGCGCCTGCTGCAGAGCCACCGGGTGTTTGCCTATGACTTCTCCACCAATGTCATTCCGGGCACCCGTGATTACGAGGAGCAGGCCTACTGGCGGGACGTCGGCACCATCGAGGCCTATTTCGACGCCCACAAGGATGTCATGGGTCTCAAGCCCTGCTTCGATGTCTTCAACCTGCACTGGCCGATCTACTCAAGCAACTATCAGGGTCCGGTCGCCAAGTTCATCGGCGGAGATGTGGAAAACAGCATCATTGCCGGGGGCACGGTCATCAACGGTGCCAAGGTGCGCAATTCCGTGATCCGGCGCGAGGTCTTCCTGGAAGAAGATGTCGAGATCGAGGACTGCATCATCATGGATTATGTTCGGATCAAGCGCGGCAGCAGGCTCCGGCGCACCATCGTGGATCGCTACAATGTGCTGGAGGCCGACACCCGGATCGGGTTCGACCCTGAGGCCGATGCAAAGCTTTACACTGTCAGTCCTACCGGCATCGTCGTGGTCAAGGCCGGTCGTCCCGGCCTTCAGGGGCCTTTCGGCAGCGTGCCGCCCCTGATCCTGGACCGCTAGCCGTCGGCTTGTTCCCCCATCGGCGGCTTGCCGGCAGTCCATGGGAACCCCGCGCCCGGATCTGTCAGGAACTCCTATGCCCGAAGTCAGCCAGGCGCATGAATCACCCGTGCTTGTAGCGGGGAAGAATTGCTGGCGCAAGGCGCAGGCCAGCCAGGCCGCCTTTCTGGTGGACGCGGATGCCTATTTTTCCGCCTTTGCCGATGCTGTGGCCCAGGCGCGGGAATCCATTCTGATCATCGGCTGGGACATCGACAGCCGGACCCGGATTCTCGCGGCTGACAATGCGGCCGGCCTGCCGCCGCATCTGGGTGATCTGCTCAATACCGTGGTATCCCGCCGGCGTGGCCTGCACGCCCACCTGCTCGGCTGGGACTACGCCATGATCTATCTCTTCGAGCGCGAGCATTTCCCGGTCTTTAAGCTCGGCTGGCGGACTCATCGGCGCATCCATTTTCATCTGGACGGCAAACATCCGGTAGGTGCGTCCCAGCATCAGAAAATCGTGGTGGTGGATGACAGCATCGCCTTCGTGGGGGGACTGGACCTCACCATCCGCCGCTGGGATACCTCCAGCCACGAGGTGAACAATCCCCTGCGGGTAGATCCTGCCGGCGAGCCTTATTCACCCTTCCACGACGTGCAGATGATGGTGCAGGGCGAGGTGGCTGCCAGCCTCGGTGACCTGGCCCGCGAACGCTGGTTGCGGGCAACGGGCGAGCAGCTCGCGCCGCCCCGCCACCGCAACCCGGATCTCTGGCCGGCGGGAGTGCCGGTCGATCTGCGGGACGCCACGATTGCCATCGCGCGCACGGCCCCGGCCTATGATACGCAGCCGCTGATCACCGAGGTGGAATCCCTGCATCTGGATCTGATTGCCGCGGCACGGCGCTGGATCTACATCGAAAACCAGTATTTCACCAGCTCCCTGCTGGCCGATGCCCTGGCGCGGCGGCTGCAGGAGGCTGAAGGCCCGGAAGTGGTCATGGTGCTGCCCGAGAAGCAGTCCGGCTGGCTGGAGGAAGTCACCATGGGCGTGCTGCGCGCCCGCGTGCTGCGCCGCCTGGAGGAGGCCGATCAACATGGCCGGCTGCGCGTCTACTACCCGAAAATTCCCTGCCTTGGCGAAAAATGCCTGGGCCTGCATTCCAAGGTCCTGATCGTTGATGACAGCATGTTGCGGCTGGGCTCGGCCAATATGAGCAACCGTTCCATGCGCTTTGACAGCGAGTGCGATCTGGCGCTCGAAGCGGGTGATCGCCAGGATATCCGGGCGGCCATCGAACGCTTTCGCAACCGTCTGCTGGGTGAACATCTGGGCATCGGTCCCGAGCGGGTGGCGGCGAGCCTGCACGAGAAAGGCTCGCTGATTGCCGCCGTGGAAAGTCTCTCGGGCGGGGCACGCAGCCTGGCCCCACTGCATGTGGAACTGCCGGAGTCGCTGGATCATCTCGTGCCGGAGGCGGATCTTCTGGATCCGGAAACACCCCTGGTTCCGGAGGAAGTCGTGAAGCGCGTCATACCAGAGGAACTGCACTCCACAGGCAATCGCCGGCTGCTGCAATCGGCCATCTTGCTCTTTGCACTTTCCGCGCTGGCTGCAGCCTGGTACTGGACGCCCCTTGGGCAGTGGCTCAATGTGCGTGAGCTGGTCCGCCTTGCCACTAGTTTTGCCGATCATCCCCTGGCACCAGCCATCGTGCTTGCCACCTATGTGCTGGGCAGCCTGGTCATGCTGCCGGTGAGCCTCCTGATCGTCGCCACGGCCATCACCTTTGGCCCGCTATGGGGGTTTTTGTATGCGCTGACGGGCTCCTTGCTGGGTGCTGCCGTTACCTTCGGTGTCGGGCATGCCATAGGTCGGGACGCGCTGCAAAGGCTGGGGGAATCGCGGCTCAAACGCCTGAGCCAGCGTCTGGCAAAACGCGGAATCCTGGCCATTGCCCTGGTCCGCATCGTCCCGGTGGCGCCCTTTTCGGTGGTCAATCTGATGGCCGGGGCATCGCATATCCGCCTGCTGGACTTCATGATTGGCACCCTGCTGGGCATGGCGCCTGGGATCCTTGCCATTTCCGCCTTCGGCGGCAGCCTGATGCATGTCATTCGCCACCCCGGCCCCAAAAGCATTGCGTTTTTGGCTGGCGTGGCGCTGGCCATCGGACTTGCGGTGCTCTGGGTGCGTCGTTGGCTCGACAAGGGAGAGGGACATGAGAAGGAGGCTGCTCTGGAGCGTCGACCGAATGCCTGAGCTGCAAACGGCCGTACGAGGCCAGAGCAAATTTCAACTATCCATCGCGTCATACAATATTCATCAGTCCATTGGGCGTGATGGGCTATGCAAGCCTGGCCGCATTGCCGAAGTCATCCGTGACATGCACGTGGATCTCATCGGATTACAGGAAGTGGATTCCCGCCCCGGCCTTCACCGGGAATCCATGCAGATGGACTATCTGGCGCACGCCACCGGCATGGAAGCGGTGGCGGGGCATACCATCAGTCGCCATACCGGGCATTTCGGCAATGTCCTGCTTACCCGCCACCCGATTCTGTCGGTACGACAGGTGGACCTCAGCGTGCCAGCACGGGAACCGCGAGGCTTGATCGATGCCGAGCTGGATATTCATGGTCACACTTTGCGGGTGATTGCCACCCATCTTGGGCTGGGGGCAGCGGAACGGCGCTTTCAGGTCCAGCGCATCCTGCAGGTCATCGATGAGCGACCCAGCTCCTGGCTGGTGCTGCTGGGAGACTTCAATGAGTGGGCGCCCTGGGGGAGGCCGTTGCGCTGGCTCAACTCGCGGCTGGGCAAGGCGCCGAACCACTGCACCTTCCCGGCCCGGGCCAGTTGCCTGGCGCTGGATAAAATCTGGGTGCAACCGCAACTGGCCCTGGCGGAACTGCGCCCACACGATACGCCGCTGACACGCATCGCTTCCGACCACCTGCCGCTCTGGGCACGCCTGAACTTTGATCCCGCTGCCCTGGTCTCTGCCGCGCCAGCAGCCAACCTGGCCGGCCAGTAAACTACTATTCCTGGTGCCTTGGCGGGCCCTGTCTGTGTTCTGGCTGGACATTTCCCTTCATACGAATAGAATAATATTGATAGTGATTCGCATTTGGTGTAGGGTGTGGCGCATCGGAGGCAAGATGAAAAACGACAACATTGCAAACCCGGCCAGCGACATGAAGCCATCCAATCCAGTCACTGCACCGTCGTCTCGGCGACCGAACCTGAGTACCGCCACCCTGTTTGCGAAGACTCAGGAGCTCCTCATCGAGCACCAGGGCGAGCTGTATTGTCTGCGCCTCACCCGTAACGGGAAACTGATTCTTACAAAATAATCGGCCGCGATCCGGCCACTAGCCAGCCACTCCGCCCTCCTGGGTCAGGATAGCCAGCCAACAAGAATTTTGACTGTGCCATGACCAGGAGATTTTGACGTGCGCGTATTTTCCAAGCCTGCCACCCGTGTGGCCACCCCGCTAGCTCTCGCGATTTCCGCTGCCCTGGGCGCAATGCCTGTTTATGGGCAGGAAGGCAGCAAAACAGACGACAAGAAAGTCCAGACCTCCCAGGCACAGAACACGACCAAGGCAGAAGGCTCTACCCGCCTGCAGGCCGTAACTGTGTCGAGTGACTGGCTCGGGGTGCCCACCGAAAAGTCGGTCAAGACCTATCCCGGCGCGCGCGATGTCGTCACCGAAACCGAGCTGCACCAGTCCGGCTCGCGCACCGTGGAAGACGCCCTGCGCCTGGTGCCCGGCGTGCGCACAAGCGACGAGACCGGGGTGGGCACCCTGCCCAACATCGGGATTCGGGGTCTGAATCCGATGCGCACCGAGCAGACGATGATTCTGGTTGATGGAATCCCTGTCACGCTCGCACCCTACGGCCAGACGGGCATGTCCCTGTTCCCGCTGACCATGGAAACGGTTGATCGCATCGACGTGGCGCGCGGCGGCGTGGCGGTGCATTACGGGCCCAACAACGTCGGCGGCGTGGTCAACTTCATCACCCGGCCCATCCCCCAGAAAATGACCATCGGCGCCAGGGAAAATCTCACGATCTCCGAAAACGGCCATGTGCTGACCGATACCTTTGCGCGCGTCGGCGGCTTCGTCTCCGACCGTTTCGGCATTCAGCTCATGGCCAACCGCATCGATGGCCAGTCCTACCGCGAACATTCCGATACCAAGGTCAACAACCTCATGTTGGACGCCGACTGGTTCCCGTCCGACAGCACCGAGATCAAGGGTCGGTTGCAATACTATGATGCCGATACCGAACTGCCGGGAGCCTTGACGCCAGAAGCCTATGAGCAGGATCGCGAGCAGTCCACCCGTCCCTATGATTTCTTCAAGGGCGATACGGTACGCGGCAGTCTGGTCTTCAATAAAACCTTCGCCAACCAGAGTGAATTCAGCTGGACGAATTTCGGGCACCGGAGTGAGCGAATCTTCGGGTTTGCATCCGTACCAGCTGGAGGCATGGCAAGCACTCCCGCAAATGCTGTCCTGACCTCTCCTCGCAATTACTGGGTATTTGGAACGGAGCCGCGCTACACCTTCAACCTGAATGCCGGTGCAAAGCAGAAGATCATGCTGGGTGCGCGCTACATGCGTGAAGAAGTGGACTATGTTGTGGACCGGCGCGATCTGTCGTCAGGCGCTTATACTGTTCCCCAGGACCGGCGTTTTGAGAACAATGCTTATGCTGCCTTCGCGAGTGACACATTCAGTCTGCTGAATGATCGGCTGAAGGTTACGCCAGGAGTTCGCTATGAGTCAGTGAATCTCTATTTTCGGAATAACAACAACGGAGCAGAGAACCGCAATCCAACCCGGGATTGGCTGCCCGGACTCGATATCGGCTATCAAGCAAGTGACAAGCTGTTTGTATTTGCCAATTATCACGAATCTCTTCGCCCGGTTCAGTTTGTGCATATCGCCCTCGGTGGAGATTTTGTTTCCGAGCGCGCGAACAACTATGAGGCAGGCCTGCGCTTGACCCCTGTTCGGGGGCTGGATACCACATTGACTTATTTCCGCTTTGACTTTGATAACAAAATTGAACTCAATGCGGGGAGTTTCCGAAATCTTGGTAAAGCACGGCATCAGGGCGTGGAGACTGAGTTGAACTGGTCGCCGGCCGCGCTGGCCGGGCTGGACCTACAGGCAAGCTACACCTATCTGGATACGGAGCAGTTGTCCGCTGGTGAGAATAAAGGCAAGGATCTTCCTTTCGCCTCGCGTCATCAGTTCACCACCATGGCGAACTATCGCGCGGGTACGTTCAACTGGAATGTGAACGGCTCCTATTTCAGCTCGGCATTCACCGATGCAGCAAATACCGAAACTGAAAATGACTCGGGGTCAGCGGGCGAAATTCCCGCCTATTGGCTCTGGAATGCCCAGGTCAGCAAGGATTTCCGTCTGAACAACACGCCAATGCAAATTGGCTTGGGCGTGAACAACATCTTCGACGAGGATTATTATTTCCGCGGCGTAGACTACAGCTTTGGCCGCATGCCAGGCCTCGGCAGGTCCTATCTGCTGAAACTAGGCGTGAATATCTGATCGCCAAGCTAGGGCTGGCAGGCGAGTGTCTGTCAGCCCTTTATAGTATTCCGTAATGCGTTCCCTGGAGGAATTTCATGAAGGAAATGATTCTCATTGCTCACGTCCCGACCCCCTCTGTCAATGAAGGCTTTCTTCCCGCTGCCAACGCACTGGGCCTGTCCGTAGTACTCCTGACGGATCACGCCGAAGCCTATCGACAGCATTTCAGTCAGCCCGGACTGACTGTCTATCCCAATGAGATCCAGGCTTGCGATGTTTTCAATCCCGTGGCCGTGATCGAGGCCATCAGCCGTCGCAAGCAAGGGCCGGCCGCCATCTTTTCCAATAGCGATCATCTGCAGACCAGCACGGCGATGGCAGCCAGCTATTTTGGCCTGCCGGGCAAGGCCTGGCGGGTGTGTTACCGGGCCAAGAACAAGGCGGAGATGCGTCGCCACCTGGCCGAGCAGGGCGTGGATATGCTCTGGCACGGCATTGCCTGGGATGCGGCCAGTCTCCAGGGCATTCTCGATGTGGCGCCTTTCCCCTGCGTGGTCAAACCGCGCGAGGGCGTGGCCAGCCAGCAGGTGCAGTTCGCGCCGGATCGATGCGCACTTGAAGCCTATTGCCAGGCAGTCTGGCAGGTGCAACCGGGTCAGGTGCTGCTGATCGAGGAGTATCTGGAAGGGCCTTTATATACCCTGGAAACCCTGGGTGACGGCCAGCGGGTCCATCATCTGGGCGGATTCAGGGTTCAACTCTCGCCACCACCACATTTTGTCGAACTGGAGGCTCGCTGGGGCAGGGATCTGACGCCCGCGCAGGAGCACATGGTGCTGGACCAGATTACGCGCTTTGGCGTGGGCTTTGGCGCCTGCCATACCGAATTCGTGCTGACGGCTCAGGGGCCGCGCCTGATCGAGATCAACTATCGCAGCATTGGCGACGGGCGGGATTTCCTGCTGCAGGAAGCCCTGGGCCTGCCGTACTTCGAGCAAGTGCTGCGCCTGCATCTGGGTGAGGCTCTGCCGGAACTGCAAACCAGAACGCGCGCGGCGGCGATCCGCTATTTCCCGGCACAAGAGGCCGGGCAGCTTCATCATGCACCCGAGCCATTTTTTTATGATGAGTCAGAAATGATTCTCAGTTACAAGTCAATGCGCCGTCCGGGTGATGGAATTTCGCTCACACATTCCAACAAGGATTATCTTGGCGTGCTGCATGGCGTGGGCCCGAATGCGGCCTTGCTCGACGAAGCCATGACCCGGATCAGCGCGGGGCTGCACTGGGAGATCCGGCCATGAGTGCGGTACTGTTGGTGAATACTGGATCCGGTCAGGCCGATCATATCTGCCGGCGGGTGGTGGATGCGCTGTTGCGTGAGGATGTTCGCGGCTGCATGAGCCAGGGGCGGGTTGTCGAGGGCATGGCCTTGCCTTTCGCTCGGCATCTGCCGGCGAGCCTGCGGGATGGCGCCTGGCTGTTGCTCCCGCAACTCGGCACAGGGCACTTATGGTTGCCGGTGCAGCCCTGCAGCTTCATGCAGGACTGGCGCTTGCGCACCCTGCCTGTGGTACTGGAATGGGCAGGAGAGCTGGAATACCTGCGCGAGCTTTCCGCCATTCTGGCCTATTTCCGCCAGGGCATGAATACCGCGCAAAACGCCGATTTCGACCGCTTTGAGGAGGAGTGCGCCGCCGCCGTGGCGCACGGTGAGTTCTGCGCGGCGGAGCAGGCGAGCTGGTTTGATTCGGGTGTGCACGTGCCGGACGGGCGGGACTGGGCCGGACGACTGCTGCACTACGATCGCCTCGGCGCCTTTCTCGATCACCCCTTTTACCCCACCGCGCGCGCCAAGCTGGGCTTCGATGCGCATGATCTGGCAGCTTATGCGCCGGAGTCCGCGCCACGCTTCAAGCTGCGCTGGCTGGCCGTTCCAAGGGATCTCTATCAGGGAATGGATACCCCCCTGCCGGACATCTGGCCGGACTTTCAGCAGCTAGGCCTGAATCCGCTTCTGGCCGCCAGTCATGCGCTGATCCCGGTGCATCCCTTTCTCTGGGAGCAGCATCTGGCGGGTTTTCTCGCCGAGAGCGGACTACAGGATAGCGTCATTCCCGCGCCCCGGGCGTATATGGAAGTGCAACCGACGCTCTCGGTGCGCACGCTGGTGCTCGCTGACGCGCCGCAGTGGCATGTCAAGCTGCCTCTGACCATCCGCACGCTGGGGGCGCGCAATATACGCACCATCAAACCAAGCACCATTGCCGATGGCCAGTTGCTGCAGGACATTCTCGGCGCCATTGCCTCCCGCGAATCAAGTCTCAACGGGCGCCTGCTGCTGACCGACGAGAGCCGCGGCGCGCATGTGGCCCACAAGCCCTTTTTGGGCTTCATCCTGCGCCGTTATCCGGATGGCCTGGCGGATAGCACGCTGGTCTCGGTGGCCTCCCTGCTCGCGCCTGCGCCGGATGGCAAGAGTGTCTTCGAGACGCTGGCGGAGCGCTTCTATGCCGGCCGGGTGCTGGATTTTTTTGCAGACTATCTCGATCTGACCCTGCGCTTGCATTTGCTGCTCTGGGTGCGTTACGGCATGGCCCTGGAATCGAATCAGCAGAACTCGGTGCTGGTGCTTTCCGATGAGGCGCCAGGCTTGCGCCTGCTCATAAAGGACAATGACGCCGGGCGCATCTGGGCGGATCGGCTTGCCCGGGCCTGCCCGGATCTGGCCGCAAGGCTGAACGACCTGCAGGACCGGCGCATCGTGGTCAGCGATGCCCTGCCTTTGGCGCAGATGTTCAGCACCATCACCCTGCAACTCAATATCGCTGTGCTGGTAGAGGGCCTGTCGGCTGCCGGGTATGTCAGCCGTGAGGATCTCTATCGCCAGGTCCGCGCCAGGATCGAAGAGGTGCTTAATGATCTGGCCGCTCAGGGTGAAGCGGTGGATCTGGCGCGGCAGGTCCTGCTCGAAGACGAACGGCTGTATATCAAGTATCTGCTGCGCGCCGCCAGTCTCGAAAGCAAGGAAAGCACGGGCGCGACGGACGTCAACAAGTTCTACGGCAAGAGCGCGCCGAACTTCCTGAGGCATCCATGACGGGCGGACAACGCGGGACGGTCGCTGTCATCCTGCTGGGGCACTTCACGGCCGCCTTCGCAGCACTGGGCATGCCGCCCTTCTTTGCCTTGATCCTGCAAAAGTCCTTGCACAGCGAAGCGGCCTATCTGGTGGGCTGGTTCTACGTGTTGCCGACCCTCTTCACCGCCCTGAGCAGCCCCTGGTGGGGCGCCCTGGCCGACCGGATGGGCAAGAAGGCCATGCTGGTGCGTGCGCAACTGGGTCTGGCGGCCAGCTTTCTGCTGGCGGGATTTGCCGAAAGCATCCTGGTCTTTTTTGTCGCCCTGGCGCTACAGGGGCTCCTGGGAGGCACCTTCGGGGCTTCCAATGCCTATCTCGCCACGGTACTGCGCGGCCAGGCCCTGACGCGCGGCCTGACCCTGATGCAGGGTTCGGCGCGCGCGGCCCTGGTGCTGGCGCCGCTGGTGCTGGGGCTTTTCATGAGCATGTCTTCACCCATCGAGCTATACCGCTACCTGGCCTTGCTACCCCTGCTGTCAGCCTTGCTGATCTGGTTGCTGCCAGGTGAAACAGCCACGGATGAAGCCGCAGCCCGGACGCAGCGCAAGCCAGTCGCACCGGCGGCCTTGAGCGCCCTGCAAATCTTTGTACTGCAATTCGCCTTCGTGTTCGCGACGGTGATCACCTTCCCGTATTTCGTGCCTTTTGGCCAGCAGAGCGTGGCGGGGCTATCGGCGAGCATGGCCGGATTGCTCTTTGGCCTGCCGCATCTGGTGTATCTGCTTGGCGCGGGCCTGCTGAGTCGCTGGCTCGGTCAGCGCCAGCTTGGGCTCACCTTGTCCCTGGCCTTCGTGCTGCTGGGGATCAGTCTGGCCGCTCAGGCCCTGGCCTTTTCCCTGACTGCGCTGGTGGGCTGGCGGGTGCTGATGGGCCTGGGATTGACCATGGCCTACCTTGCGCTGCATGGCCTGATTGCGGGGCTGGTGCACAGCGGAAACGCCGGCAAGACCTTCGGCTGGTTTGAGAGCAGCTCCAAGTGGGGTGGCGTGCTGGCGGGGCTTGCGGCTGGTTTCGCGGTCCAGGGCCTGGACCTGCGTGCGCCCTTTTTCATCGGTGCCGCCGTGATTGCGGCAGCAGCCTTTTACCTCGTTGTGCAAACACTTGTCCGGCCGCGTTGTGTCGTACCGGACTGAGAGGAGGACATAATGGCGGAAAATCCCTTGCAAAGTATTTATCAAAGGCTTTCGACAGAAAGCGAAGCCGGCCAGCGCGGTCTGGAAACCCTGCTCAATTGCTACTGCCGCGAGGTGGCCAGCCCGGATGGGCAGGTCAGTATCGGTCCGCGCTTCGGGCAGAATGACTGGCCCCTGGCCTTGCGCCCGGCGCTCAAAGACGGACAGGTCATGCACATCCTGCTGCCACGCGTCGATACGCGTCTGCTGGTCGTGGTGGAACAGGTCTCGCTGACGGGTAACTACCGGTATAGCTCCCAGGCCTACCATAAAACCCCGGGCCGGCCCTGGACGCCGCTGGCCTGGGAGACGCTCGCGACCCTGCTCCTGCAGGATCTGTCGCTGAAGTACGATCAGCCCTTCAACCATGAACTGCTGGCCCAGATCCGCGATAGCGTTGCAGTCACCCAGGCCATCCTGGCCAAACCAGCTGCATCCATCCCGGTCGAGCCACTGGCTGCCTTTCTTCACTCCGAGCAGTTGCTGCGCTACGGGCATCCCTTCCACCCCGCGCCGAAAAGCCGGCAGGGCTTTAGCGAGGCGGATCTGCCGCTGTACTCGCCGGAACTGCAGGCGCGTTTTCCGCTGCATTATTTTGCGGTGCGCCGCGAGCTTCTGGTGCAGCGTTCGCTGCTGGTGCAAAGCTGCGACGCCCTGGTTGCCGAACACGCGCAACTGGAACCCCCAACGGACTTTGCCCTGCTGCCCGTGCACCCCTGGCAGGGGCGTTATCTGCTTGACCAGCCACTGGTACAAAACGCACTCGCCCGCGATCTGCTGCGCGACCTGGGCCCGCAGGGAGCGGATTATTTCCCCACCTCGTCGATCCGCACCCTGTTTCAGCCGGGCAACCCCTATTTCTACAAGTTGTCGCTGCAGGTCCGCATCACCAACTGCGTCCGCAAAAACGCGATTTACGAGCTGGATGGCGCACTGGCGGTCACGCGCATCCTGCGTGGGCTTCAGCCGGATCTCGCGGCCCGCTTCCCAAGCCTGCGCCTGATGGAAGAGCCGGCCTATCAGTCACTGGATCTGCGCGATCCCGACCGGCAAGCCAATCAGGCGGTGACGGAAGGTTTCGGCATGATCCTGCGCCAGGGCCTGCAAACGCTGCTAGATCCCGGCGTGACGCCGATCCTGGCCGGTGCGCTGTTTGGCAACCAGTCCGTCGGCAAGGCCTGGGTCGATGGTTTCGTGAAGGCACTCGCCGCACAGAAAGGGCTGTCCCGGGATGCCGCCGCCGAGGCCTGGTTTGCCGCCTATATCGAACAGATCCTGCACCCGGTACTGTACTGCTTCTTCGTCCATGGGCTCATTTTCGAGCCGCACCTGCAGAATGTCCTCATCGGTGTCCAGAATGCGCGCCCGACCCGGCTTTTCCTGCGCGATTTCGAGGGTGTGAAGCTGGTGCCCGGGCGTTTCCCGGCCGAGCGTTTGACGGAGCTGAGCGAGCGCGCCCGCGAGGCGCTCTGGTACAGCGAGGATCAGGGTTGGAACCGGATTGCCTACTGCCTCTTCGTCAATAACATCTGCGAGGCCGTCGCCCAGCTCTCGGGTGGGCGGCCGGCCCTGGAGGCCCGACTCTGGGCGGTGGTGGGCCAGCAATTGCGTGCTTACCAGACCCGTTTCGGCGATGCCACTTCCGCCCGGCGCATCAATGCCCTGCTGGCGGGCCAGCCCCTGCCTGCCAAGGCCAATCTCATCAACCGCTTTTTCAAGCGGCCGGACCGGGCGGTGAGCTATGTGCCCTTGCCCAATCCCTTGCTGTTGGCCAGGGGAGGGGTGGCATGAGGCTCGATCTCGATCGCATCCGGATCGCCGCGCAGCAGGCGCAAGCTGAGACTGCCGAACCCTTCTGCGCCTATATCTATGACCTGGAAGCCCTGCGCCGGCATGCTCAAGGTCTGCTGGCAACCTTGCCGGCCAACTGCGAGCTCTTCTACGCCATCAAGGCCAACTCGGACCTGCCGATTTTGCAAACTCTGGCACCCTTGGTGCACGGTTTTGAAGTGGCCTCGGGCGGCGAGCTGGAATGGGTACGCGGGCATTTTCCAGCCACTCCGGTGGTCTTTGGGGGGCCGGGCAAGACGGACAGTGAACTTGAAGCCGCTTTGTGCGCCAAGGTGGAATATCTGCATGTCGAAAGCCTGGGCGAACTCGAGCGGCTCGCCTGGATTGCCAGGCAGCGCGGCCAAAGGGCTACGGTGCTGCTGCGCATCAATCTGGCCCTGGCGGATCTGCCCGCGACCACGCTGACCATGGGCGGGCGGGCGACGCCATTCGGCATCGATGCCGTGCAACTGCCGGAAGCACTGGACTGGCTCCGGAATCATCCGGAGCTGCGCCTGCGAGGCTTTCACTTTCATCTGCTCTCGCATCAGCTCGATGCCGAGGCCCATCTCAAGCTGCTGCAAAGCTACTTCCGCCAGGTGCGTCAGTGGCAGGCGGATTATCGGCTTGATATTGACCAAATCAACGTTGGTGGTGGTATCGGCGTCAATTATCGCGAGCCGGGGCGGCAGTTTGATTGGCAAGCCTTCAGCCGCGGTCTGGGGCCCTTGATCGAGCGCGAACAAATGACCGGCTGGCGCATCCGTTTCGAGCTGGGCCGTTACCTGAGCGCTGCCTGCGGCAGTTATGTCATGGAAGTACTTGACATCAAGGAAAACCTCGGACGCACCTTCGTGGTGGGGCGTGGCGGCACGCATCACTTTCGCACGCCCTATGCCCAGGGGCACAGCCATCCCTTTGAGGTGCTGCCGGTGGCGCGCTGGCCCTATCCCTTCGTCCGCCGCGAAGTCCGGGATACCGCTGTGAGTGTGGTCGGACAGCTCTGCACGCCCAAGGACGTGCTGGCCACCGATGCGCCGGTGGAGCGATTGAGGGTCGGGGACCTGCTGCTCTTTCCCTATGCCGGAGCCTATGCCTGGCACATCTCCCATCATGACTTCCTGCGCCACCCGCATCCGGCGCAGATCTATCTGCCCATCGAGGAGCAGCGCCATGCTGCAAACCAATAGGCTCAAGGCAGCCCTGCGCGAAGGCGGAACGGCCTTTGGCCTGCTCAATTCCATGCCGGCGCCCTTGTTGGTCGAGATGCTCGGCTACGCGGGCTATGACTTCGTGATCCTGGACATGGAGCATGTCTGCGTGAATCCGGAGACCATGGAGAACATGATCCGTGCCGCCGAGTGCGCTGGTATCACACCCTTGGTGCGGGTGCCACACGCCGGGCACGACATGATCCTGCGCGCCCTGGATGCCGGCGCCCAGGGGGTGGTGATCCCGCATGTGCGCAGTCGCGCCGAGGCCGAACAGGCGGTCCAGGCCAGCCGTTACCATCCATTGGGGATGCGCGGCATCAGCGGGGGCCGCACCACGGGATTTGGCACGATTGATCTGCCGACCTACTTTGCGCGCGCCAATGCGGAGATCATGGTGGTCCTCATGATCGAGGATCAGGCGGGGGTGGAGGCGATTGATGACATCCTGTCCGTTCAGGGCATCGACATGCTGCTGGAGGGCGCAATCGATCTGTCCCAGTCCTATGGCGTGCCGGGCCAGGCCCAGGACGCGCGGGTACAAGCGGCAATAGCGCGTGTTGCAAACGCCTGCCGCCGTTTCGATGTGCCCTTCTGCGCCATCCCGCGTCAGCCAGGACAACTGGAACAATGGACGGAGCAGGGCGTTCGCGCCTTCCTCCTGGGCGATGACCGTGGCGTGGCCTTCCGGGCTTTGAAGGCGCATGTGGCCGGGTTTAGGGATTCGCTTCAAGGATGAGTTCGGCATCGATGAGCGCCAGATCGCCTAGATCTCGATCTTTGATGTATCATGTTTCACTTTTGAGAGTGCTTGGCAAGGCAGGGACGGAGGAGTCATGGAATCGTCGTACATGCTCGTAAATTTCTTCAACAAGGGTGGGGCCATCATGTGGCCCCTGCTACTGGTATCCACCCTGGCGCTGGCGGTGATCATCGAACGTAGCTGGTTCTGGTGGAAGACTCTGCGCGCGCGCGAGCCGCAGCGGGTCGAAGAGGCTCTGGCCCAGCTCGAAAAGGGACAGGTGCAGGCCGCCACCAAGACCCTGGAGGGCTCCGACGATTTCATTGCCCGGGCCCTGCATCATGGCCTGAATCACCACCATGGTTCCCTGCAGGGGGCGCTGCAGACCAGCGCCGGCACCGAGCTCGAACGCATGGGCCGCTTTCTGCCGGTGCTGGATACCATCGTGACGCTGGCACCGCTGCTGGGACTCCTGGGCACGATCTTCGGCATCATGCACAGTTTTCAGATGATGGGTGGCAAGGAACTGGTCGAGCCGATGGCCGTGACGGGCGGTATTGCAGAAGCCTTGATTGCGACGGGTTTTGGGCTGGCGATAGCAATTCTCAGTCTGATTCCGCTTAACTTCTTTACCACTCGTTTGCACCGGGCCCAGCACCTGCTGGAAACCTTCGCGACGCATGTCGAAGTGCTGTATCAGGGCCAGCAGGCGCAGAACAGGCCTGCTCAGGTCGCCGCGCGTCAAGGCGTTGTCTGAGGTCGTCATGAAGCTCTCCACACCTTACCCACCGAAAAAGCCGCGCATCGAACTCATTCCGCTGATCGATGTAATGTTCTTTCTGCTAGCGTCATTCATCTTCGTGTCCCTGAGCATGGTTCAGCACAAGGGCATCCGGGTGGACGTGCCGCAGGCGGCCACCGGCCAGCCGGACCGGCAGGAGTACTACGCCGTCACCATCACCAAGGATGGCAAGCTCTACGCCAACAAACGGCTGGTGACCCAGGCGGAACTGGTCCAGGAATTGGGCAAGCTGAGCAGGCAGCCGGATGCCCCGCGGGTGTACATCAATGCGGATAAAAGCGTGCCCCATGGCGAGGTCATCATGGTGATGGATCTGGCGCGCGAGGCCGGGATCGAGAAGGTGGCTTTCGAAACCAAGCCGCGGAGTCCGGTAGCGCCATGACTGCCGGCAATCTCCCGCGAGCATCCTGGCAGGGCCTGGGACTGGCCCTGATAATTGCCCTGGGTCTGCAGGCGGCGCTGGCCTTTTCATTGCATCAGTCCAGTCAGCCAGAGCGCTTGACCATCCCCCAGGAACCCATCGAGGTGGAACTGCTGACGCCGCCCGTGGCGCCATCGCCGGCCCCCCGCCAGCCAAGTCCGCCAGCACCACCCAAGGCCGCGGAGCCGACGCCTCCCAAGCCGGAGCCGAAACCCACGCCCAAGCCTGAACGCAAAGTCGCACCCAAGCCCGAGCCGAAACCTGCCGTAAAGCCGGCGGAGCCCGAGCCAAACCCAGAGCCAGTCACTCAGCCGGCACCCACACCAGCCCCGCCCATGGCGAGGCCTGCTCCGCCAGCATCCGCTTCCGTGGCCAGCCCGGCCCCGCCAAGCCCCGCGCCAGCCCGGCCCAGCGGGAGTGCGACCGTGGGTGCCAAGCCCGACTATCTCAGTAATCCCGCACCTGAATATCCGATGTTGGCGCGCCGGCGGGGCTGGAGCGGCACGGTATTGCTGAAGGTGCGGGTTTCGGCCAGTGGCTCGCCGCGTGAGATTCGTCTCCTGAAGGGCACGGGCCACGAGATTCTGGACACGGCGGCACAGGAAGCCGTGCAGGGCTGGCGCTTCGTAGCAGCCAAGAGAAATGGCGAGCCCGTTGAATCCTGGGTCGAGGTCCCGGTGCGTTTCGAGCTGAAGTCCTGACGCAAAGCCATGTCGAAACGCCAGTTCTGGGTCAAGACCCACATCTACATTGGTACGTTGCTGATCGTGCCGCTGCTAGTCATTGCGCTGACCGGCATCCTGCTCGGCTTTTACGATCAGCTTCGTTATGGTCAGGCACCTTACCGGCTGGGCCAGCCCGCCGCGCAGACACTTGCCCCTTCACAACTTGCAGCCAGGGTGCAGGCCGCTTATCCGGATGCAAGGCTTGAGATCCTGTATCTGCCCACTGCGCCCGAACGGGCGGCGCGAGCGAAGCTGGCCGGGGAGGGCGGGTCGCGCATGGCCTTTCTCGACCCGGCAACAGGCCAGACGCTTGCTCTGAAGCCGGCTGGTCAAGAGGACTGGCTGGACTTTCTCTACCACCTACATCGCGGCAAGCCGCTGGGGCTGACCGGCCAGATCATCGCCAGCGCCACCGGGGCTTTCATTCTCCTGCTCTGGCTGGTCGGGCTCTGGCTTTGGTGGCCACGTCGCGGTCGTCCACGGCCATGGGGAGACCGGGATGCGCGCACCAAGGCGATCAGCCTGCACCGCTGGCTGGGACTCTGGGCCGGTGGCCTGTTCGCCAGCCTGGCTGTGGTGGGCGCCTTGCTGAATTTCGCTGGCCCCTTGATCGATCGCTTCGATCCGGCGCCCAAGGTGGCCGTCGGGAATGGCACATCGGCAGCGTACCCCCTCAACAGCCTGGTGGCCATCGCCCGGCATGGCTATCCACAGGCAGCCCTGGAACGCATCTACTTTGCCAAAAATACTGATGCCGTCATGCGTTTTCGCTTCCGTGATGGCGGCTGGGTGTTTCTGGATGGCATTACAGGCGAAGTGCTGAAGCGCAAAACTCCCACCTCTCATTGGACCAATCTGCTGTTTCCCTTGCACAGTGGCCGGATCTTTGGCAGTTTTGGCCCCATGTTCATGAGCTTTCTTGCGCTCGCGTTGCTGACCATGAGCCTGAGTGGCTTGTACTACTGGCGGGCACGATCTTAGGGCAGTTTGGGTAAGGCGGAATGCCCTATGCCAGGCATTCGCGGGAATGGCGCCCCGAGCACGAATCGAACGTGCGACCTACCGCTTAGGAGGCGGTTGCTCTATCCACTGAGCTACCGGGGCGTGCGGCAATATTAGCAGGAAAACCGGCCTTGCGGCCAGTTACTGGACCAGCACTGAAAAGTAGGCGACATAACAAAGGCCGTTGAACACCAGATGATAAGGGCGTAGGGTGCCACGCCGATGCATGATGAAGAGCCAGATGCTCGCCAGCAATGTCAGGCCCGCGCCCAGCAGTACGTCAGGGGACGGCTGCCAGGGGGTGAGCATGATGCCCATCGCCGGCAGAATCGAGCCCTGGAATACCATGGCACCAGTGATGTTACCAAAGGCCAGGGTGTCCTTGCCGCGGCGGATCCAGAGAATGCTGTTGACCTTCTCGGGCAGTTCGGTGGCGACTGGAATGATCAGCAGCGACAATGCCAAGGCAGAGAGTCCAAACAGCACGGAAATGTGCTCGATGCCCGATACGAAGCCGTGCGCGCCGCCAATGATCAGGCCAAAGCCCAGCAGCAGTTGCAGGATGATGACCGGCATGTTCTCGGGCAGGCGAACCTTGTTCAGGAACAGGGGTTTCCCGGCTTCCGTGCCGTGCCCTTCCTCAACCAGGGAAGCCGAAGCGCGCAAGGTGAGCATGATATAGAAGAAGTACATGAGGATCAGGCTGATGCCGATGCTTCCGCGGATCAGCTTTTGTTCAAAGGGGATGAACATGGCGGCTGTCCCCAGCGAAAAGGCGGCCAGGAACCAGGTCAGATCCCGCTGAAAGCCGGTAGGTTCCGGCTTGAACGACCCGTTCCAGCCGCGCTTGCGGGCTGCGAAGTAGGCCATCAGGAACAAGGAGAGCGTGGACAGCATCATGGGCGCACCGAGGATGGCGCCGACGCCGACTTCCTCGCCCACCCGCGGATCGCTTGCCGCACCCCCGAGCACAGCAATGATCGGCACCATGGCTTCCGGGAGGGCGGTGCCCACCGCCGCGAACAAGGACCCGGTAACGCCCTCGGAAATTTTCAGGCGCTCGCCGAGATGTTCCAGGGCGTTGGTGAATGCTTCAGCGCCCAGCAGGATCACGATCAGTGATATGAAGAGTGTGAGGAAGTCCATGAAAACCCCGATTGTGCTGGATCTGCTGACATGAAAACGGGGTAGAATCTTGGATTCTACCCCGAGCTATCTGGTGGAGCGGAGGAGGATCGAACTCCCGACCTTCGCATTGCGAACGCGACGCTCTCCCAGCTGAGCTACCGCCCCGTGAACCCGCATAGAATACTTGGATTGCCGGGGGGGTGCAAGAACCTTCTTGACAAAAGCCGGCTGCACTTTGTAGTTTCCCTTCATGATCCCTGTTCCCGGCAAGAACACCCCAGGCAACTGGCGCCTGTTATGGCTCCAGCTGGTCCTGCTGTGCTTTCTGGGTTTTTACTCCCTGGGCTCCCTGCCGCATCAGCATGAAGGCCTGACGGGCGATCTGGATTGCCCAAGCTGTCACGTGGCAGGCCATTCCTCGCTGGATGTCCCGAGTCATGGGCCCAGTGTCCCAGGGCCGGACCTTCTGTTTCTCCTGCTTTCAGGCCCTTTGTATGCGGCCATCCCCTATATTCGCAGGCGTTACCACCTGCCCCCCCTGCGCGGCCCGCCCTTACTCTCCAGAATGCCTTGCTGAACAGTTCCGGCCGAAGCCTCTGCTTGCGGCCATCACTGCATTTCCAGGAGAGAAACATGCAATTCAAATTGCTTGCCGGGGCCGCTGCGCTGTCCCTGCATACCCCTTTATTGCTGGCTGACGATAGCGCCAGCCTGCAAAAACTGATCGAACAGGTGCAAAAGCTCGAAGCCCGGAGCGCACGACAGGAAGCTGAGATCAATCGACTACGCACCGAGTTGTCAGCTCGTCCGGCCAGTGCACCTCAAACCCAACAAGAGCCCGTCAGCTCGCCACAAACAGGCTCCTTCGACCAGTCTACCCAGACCCCTGCTTCAATACCCGCCGCTGACCCTGCGACTGTCTCGCAATCCGCAACGGGACCCCTGGATGCTCCCGGGCTGCAACCGTTGAACCTGCCCGGCCTTGGCCAGACGGGTACGACCACTGCCGCTACGGCCTTCAATCCGGCCCTCTCTGTCATTCTGGATGGGGTGTACTACCACGATGACCGCCAGGGTGGCGTAAGTGATCGGCTCGCCGAGAGCCTGGGCTTTGGCGCGGGCACTTCGGAAGGCCACGCCCATGGTGGCGAACTCAAGCAGGGTTTCAATCTGCGCGAGACCGAACTGGCTTTTTCCGCATCTGTTGATCCCTATCTGGACGCGCTGGCGATTCTGGCCGTGGGTGAAGAAGGGCTTGAAGTGGAAGAGGCCTATGGCCGCACCCGGTCGCTTCCCTGGGGGCTGCAGCTCAAATTCGGCCGCTTTTTCAGTGACATTGGCTACATGAACCGTCAGCACCCGCATCAGTGGGACTTCGTCGATCAGGCCCTGCCTTACCAACTCCTGTTCGGTGGTTCCTTGCGGGAAACCGGCCTGCAACTGTCCTGGCTGCCAGCCTGGCCTTTCTATGCCCGCTTTGGCGTGGAAGCCCTGCAGGGGGAAAACAATGGCGTCGCCAGTTATCTCGGGCCGGATGAGGACCACCCCGCTTTTTCTGATAAGGCCGGACCACGTCTCTTTACCGCCTTTGCGAAATTCTCGCCGGACCTGGGCTACAGTCATGCCTTGCAGGCCGGAGTCTTTGGAGGGCGCGCCCTGAAGCATCAGGAGTTCCAGCCAGGTGCAACCGACGATGAAGCGCTGGATGGCGACAGCTGGTTTGCCGGTACCGACTGGGTCTACAAGTACGACGATCCGCGAGCCTTCGGGCAGGGCGATATCACCCTCCAGGGTGAGTACATCTATCGGCGCAAGGACCTGCGGGTGGTCGATAGCACGGACCTGGCGCGGCTTGGCCTGGGGCATGAAGCGGCCCAGGATGGCCTGTATGTACAGGGCGTTTACGGCTTTGCGCCACGCTGGACCACGGGGCTGCGCTTTGATACCGCCGGCTTGATCAACCAAGTCAATGAAACGGGTCCAGGTGAGCAGAGTCTGGCCTCGATCCAGCGTTACACAGCCAACCTGACCTGGAATCCGACCGAATTCTCCCGCCTGCGCCTGCAATACAACATCGGCAGATTACCGCTGGATGGCAGCAAGGAAAGCTTCAATCAGGTCTATCTCCAGTACCAGTTTTCGCTTGGCGCTCACGGCGCCCACGCCTTCTAGGAGGGCCTCATGTACAAATTGCTGCTTGCTTTTCTCCTTGCCGTATTTGTTGCACCGGCGCAGGCCGCCATCAATGTCGTTGCCACCACGTCCAGCATGGGTATGCTCGCGCGCACGGTCGGCGGTGATGCGGTGAAGGTCACGGTGCTGGCACCGCCAGACCGTGATGCCCACTATCTGCAGGCCAAGCCCAGCATGATGCTGGCGCTGCGTCGCGCCGATCTGCTGATGGCTGTGGGTGCGGATCTCGAGATCGGCTGGCTGCCGGCCGCGCTGCAGAGCGCGGGCAACCCCCGCGTGCTGCCGGGCAAGCCGGGCTACTTTGAGGCTGCCTCACAGGTATCCCTGATCGAAAAGGGGGAGGCGGCGGATCGGGCGCGTGGCGACGTGCACCCCATGGGTAATCCACATGTCTATCTCGACCCGCAGCGCATGGCAACCATCGGCAAGGCCCTGGCCCAGCGCCTCAGCGCAGTGGATCCGGAGCAGGCGGCTACATTCCAGCGCAATGCCCAGGCTTTCGCCGGCCAGGTCGCGGCCCATCTGCCCCAGTGGCGAGACAAGTCGCGTGGGGTCAAGGGTGTGGTGCTAAACCATAAGGACGGCAACTACCTGATGACCCTGCTAGGGGTGCCGGTGCTTGGCTATGTCGAGCCCTTGCCAGGCATTCCCCCGAGTGCGCAGTACCTGAGCAGTCTGGTCGGCAGGCTCAAGGGGCGCCAGGGCGTGATCCTGTATACGGTGTTCCAGCCTGCTCAGGGGCCGAACTTTCTTGCCCAGCGGCTTGGCTGGAAAGCTTTTCGCCTGCCTCTTGAACCTGCGCTGGACGCCGATGCCAAGGCCTATTTCGCCCTGATCGATCAGTGGGTGAATGCCGTGGCCCAGGCGCGTTGATGGACGCCCTCATCGAGCTCAATGAGGTGGTGGCGGGTTATGCTGTCCCCGTCATCGGGCCTGTCTCGCTGACTGTGCGGGCTGGCGAGATAGTGGGCATTCAGGGTCCCAATGGCATCGGCAAGTCCACGCTGCTGCGGGCGATCACCGGCGTATCGCGCGTATTTCAAGGCGAGATTCGCCGCCAGCCCGGCCTGCAAGTGGCGCATCAGCGCCAGCGCCCGGTACGCATCTCGCCCATGCCCCTGCTCGGGCGCGAGTTGCTGAAGCTGACCGGGGCGGATCATTCGGCGCCCCCGGATCGGCTTGCGCACCTGCTCGACAATCGGCTCGATCGGCTGAGCGGCGGCCAGTTGCAACTGCTGCAAATCTGGGCCTGCCTCGGTGGGCGAGCCCAACTCATCCTGCTCGACGAGCCGACCAACAACCTTGATCCCGGCAGTGTCGACACGCTGATCCATCTCTTGATGGAGCGGGATCGATCGCGCGCCGTGCTGCTGGTGAGCCATGAAGCGGATTTCGTCGGGCGTGTCTGCAACCGGGTGGTGGAGGTGCAGGCATGGCGCTAGATACCCTGTTCGATCCGCTGTTTCGTTTGCCCTTCCTGACGGGCCTCCTGTATGCCTGCCTGTTGCCGGCGCTGGGCATGTACCTGCGCTTGCGGGACGAGTGGCTGGCGGCATTGGGCCTGACGCAGATCGCCGCTGCCGGTGGTGTCCTGAGTCTCTTTCTCGGGCTGCCGGTGCTGATGGCCGCACTGGCAACCGCAGCAGTCGCAGCCGGCATCAAGGGCCTCATGCAGCGTCCGGGTAACGACACTTATGCGGTCATGATTCTGAGTGGCTGGAGTGCCACCCTGCTGCTGGCTGCCAACAGTCCGCATGGTGAGGAGCTCAGTCACGCCCTGGTGGACGGCCAGCTTTACTTCACTGGCATGGAGCACCTGTTGAGCGCCGGCATGCTGGGTCTCATTATCGTCATGCTGTTTCCCTGGCTGTCGCCGCGGCTCCTGACTGCCCGGTTTTTCCCGGATCATTTCAGCGCCAATCAGATCTCCGGCTGGCGCTATCACATTACGTTTGACCTGTTGGCGGCACTTGGCCTGGCGCTTGCCACCCAGGCTATCGGGGTCATGGCCGCCTTTGCCCTGGTTTTCATTCCGCCCTGGCTGGCCTTTGCCTGGGCCAGTGGCTGGCGACGCAGTCTGCTGTTGGCACTGGTGCTCGGCGCCATCAGCTATCTTGCCGCCTTTGCGCTGGCCATACTGTTCGACCAACCCTTCGGGCCATTGCTGGTCGCCATGCTCCTGTTGCTGTCACTAATGCGCTGGTTCCTGCCGCGCTTTGCAGGCCTGATTAAGGCCAGGCAGGGCGGGCCAGTTTGCAGATCCGACAAAAAAACTATATGAATAGCCGGAAGCTGAATTCAGCCAAAGGCATTGCTAGTCGAGAGGGTGTATGCAAGGGGATAGGAAACTCGGCCCGCTGGGGCTGCTGGCCTGGATTGCCGTGGCCGTGCTGGGGGCCGGGGCGGTTGGCGGCATTGCTCTGCATCGGGGCGAACAGATCAACGCGCTCTGGTTCATTGTCGCGGCCGTGGCTGTCTATGCCATCGCCTACCGCTTCTATAGTGCCTTCATTGCTGCAAAGGTGCTGGCCCTGGATGCCACCCGCGCCACGCCAGCCGAACGATTCAATGACGGCCGGGACTTCGTGCCCACCAATAAATGGGTACTCTTCGGCCATCACTTTGCCGCCATTGCCGGTCCCGGACCGCTGATCGGCCCGACCCTGGCGGCACAGTTCGGCTACTTGCCGGGTACTTTGTGGATCCTTTTCGGTGCGGTGCTGGGCGGTTGCGTCCAGGATTTCGTGACGCTCTTCTTCTCCACTCGCCGCGATGGACGCTCGCTGGGGCAGATGGCGCGCGATGAGCTCGGGCCGGTGGGTGGCGTGACCGCCCTGGTCGGCGTGCTCATGATCATGGTGATCCTCATCGCCGTGCTCGGGCTGGTGGTGGTCAACGCCATGAAGCACAGCCCCTGGGCGACCTCGACTGTCGCGGCCACCATCCCCATTGCCGTACTGGTGGGCCTGTACATGCGCAACATCCGCCCCGGCCGCGTGCTGGAGGCCTCACTTCTCGGCTTGGGCCTGCTCCTGCTGGCCGTAGGTGGCGGCGGCTGGGTGGATCATCACCCGGTGCTGCGTGACTGGTTCGATTACGACGGCCCGGCGCTGGCGCTGATGGTGATTGCCTACGGCTTTGTCGCCGCCGTGGTGCCGGTCTGGCTGCTGCTGGCTCCGCGTGATTATCTCTCGACCTTCATGAAGCTGGGCACCATCATCGCGCTGGCCATCGCTATCCTGTTCATGGCACCCACCGTGAAGATGCCAGCCCTGACCCGCTTTGTCGACGGCACTGGTCCCATCTTTGCCGGTGATCTCTTTCCCTTCGTCTTCATCACCATCGCCTGCGGTGCGATCTCGGGCTTCCATGCCCTGATTTCCTCAGGCACTACGCCCAAGCTGCTGGCCAATGAGGCGGATGCCCGCTTCATCGGCTATGGCGCCATGATCATGGAATCCTTTGTCGCCATCATGGCCATGATCGCCGCCACGGTGCTCGATCCCGGCGTGTACTTTGCCATCAACAGCCCTGCTGGCATTGTTGGTGAAACCGCCAGCCAGGCCGTGGCCACCATATCAAGCTGGGGCTTCCCGGTGAGCGTGGCGCAGATGGAAGCGCTTGCCCGCGGGATGGGGGAGGCGACCCTGTTTGCGCGCACCGGTGGCGCCCCCTCACTCGCGGTGGGCATGGCCAGCATCTTTGCCAGCGCCTTTGGCGCCAGTCTGCTGGCCATGTGGTATCACTTCGCCATCATGTTCGAGGCCCTGTTCATTCTGACCACCATCGATGCCGGCACGCGGGTGGGGCGATTCATGCTGCAGGACCTGCTGGGCAACATCCATGCCCCGCTGGGACGCACGAGCTGGTATCCCGGCGTACTCCTGAGCAGTGCCATCATTGTCGGCGCCTGGGGCTACTTTCTGTATATGGGGACCATCGACCCCAATGGCGGCATCAACAGCCTCTGGCCGCTATTTGGCATTTCCAATCAGATGCTCGCCGCCATCGCGCTTTGCGTCGGGACCACCATCCTGGTCAAATGTGGCAAGGCCCGCTACGTCTGGGTGACGGCCCTGCCACTGATCTGGCTGGTCATCATCACCTCCACGGCCGCCTGGCAAAAACTCTTCAGCCCGGAAGTGCGCGTGGGCTTTCTCGCCCAGGCCAATGACCTGGCACAGAAGCTTGCCACGGGTGTTCTGCCGCCTGACAAGGCGGCCCAGGCCCCGCAGCTCATCTTCAACAATCGGCTTGATGCGGCCCTGACCGCATTCTTCCTGCTGGCGACCTGGATCCTGGTGGCCGATTCCCTGCGTGTTGTCTGGCGGGTCTGGCGCAAGCGGCCGGTATCACCACTGACTGAAAGCCCGCATGTGCCAAGCCGTCTGGTGGAGGACTGGGTCAGGGACTAGGAGAACATATGCGCGCCATTTACTGTCTGATGCCCCGGCACTGGGGCCCGATGCTGCTTCGCTTCTGGGCCGGACTGCGCCATGCCACCGGTGACGACGCCTATGAACGCTATCTGATCCACTGGCAGGCCTGTCATGCTGGCGAGGGCCAACCGTTGCCGCGAAAGGATTTTTTCAAGGCGGAGCAGGACCGCAAATGGAACGGCATTCGGCGCTGCTGCTGAACGTCGCTGCCCAGGATCGGTCAGACATGGGCATGTCTCGCAAAAAAGTTCCGGCCAAGCTACCTTGGTCGGATTACCAGTCCAGCATCCCTCTACTATTTTCAGTTGAAGTGTTCCTCTTTTCGCTCCTGGCATCATGGCTGTCCGTCCCGTTCCACAATACGCGCAAGGACCGATAGGCATTGCCTTGCGGTTTGATTAGGTTAAGCCTGTGTCTTTCTGAAAATGCATCGGGCCCCTGATCGTGGACAGAGTATCAAGCAGTCTTTCCCTTTGCCGCCCGGCGTTGCAGCTGCTGTAGTAAGGCTTTTCAGGTGCCGAACAGCATTTAAAAAAATAAGGGGAATTTATGCAGAGCAGCTTGATTCTGATGGTGGAAGACAATCCGGATGATGAGGCGCTGACCTTGAGGGCCTTGCGCAAGAGCAATCTGGAAGTGCAGGTGGATGTGGTGCGGGATGGCGTGGAGGCGCTGGAGTATCTGTTTGGGCGGGTGGAAGCGGGCGGTCGGGAAACCGGCCCGTTGCCGCAGGTGATGCTGCTGGATCTGAAGCTGCCGAAGATGACGGGGCTTGAGGTGCTGCGGCGGGTGCGTGCCGATGCCCGGACCCGCTTGCTGCCCATCGTGGTCCTGACCACTTCCAACGAGGAACGGGACCTGATCGAGAGCTATGCCCTGGGTGCCAACAGCTATATCCGCAAACCCGTCGACTTCGGCCAGTTCATGGAAACCGTCCGCCAGCTCGGTATCTACTGGCTCACCATGAATGAGGCACCGCCCAGGGCGGGCATCTGAGGCAAGATGACTAATCCGCTAAGGGTCTTGATCGTCGAAGACTCGGAAGACGATGCTGCGCTCATCCTGCGTGAACTGCGCCGGGGAGGCTATGACCTGTCCGCCGAGCGGGTGGATACGTCCGAAGAAATGGAAGCGGCCCTGCAAAACCCCGAGTGGGATGTCGTCATCACCGATTTCAATCTGCCCCGATTCAGCGCGCTTGCCGCGCTCGACCTGATCAAGAAACACCAGCTTGACCTGCCTTTCATCATTGTGTCCGGCATCATCGGCGAGGATATTGCCGTCGCCGCCATGAAGGCCGGTGCCCACGATTATCTGAAAAAGGACAACCTTGCCCGCCTGGTGCCCGCCATCGAGCGCGAACTGCGCGAGTGTGCCGAGCGGCGTGCCCGCCGTCATGCCGAACTGGCCCTGCGCGAGCGCGAGGAAAAATACCGCAAGCTGTTCAACAACATCTATGACGCGATCTTTTTGAATGCACTGACCGAGGATGGTCGCATGGGACCCTTCCTGGAGGTCAACGATGTTGCCTGTGAACGGCTCGGCTATAGCCGCGAGGAATTGCTCAGGCTCCATCCCCAGGACATCATCCAGGAAGACACCGAGCGCAAGATCAACAACATCACCAAGGCCATCATCAAACACGGCCACCTGACCTTTGAAATGACCCTGACCGGCAAAAGCGGTGATGTCTACCCTGTCGAGGTCAGTGCTCACGTTTTTCCGCTGGGTGATTCTCACGTCGTGTTGTCCATTGCCCGCGATATCCGTGAACGCAAGCGAGCCGAGGAAATCATCTGGCACCAGGCCTACCACGACGCCCTGACCGGTCTGCCCAACCGGCTGCTGTTTCGTGACCGCCTGGAACAGGCGCTGGCTTATGCCCGCCGCCATGAAAAGGTCCTCGCCGTCATGTTCCTGGATCTGGACCGCTTCAAGACCATCAATGACACCCTGGGTCACAGTGTTGGCGATCAACTGCTGCAGGGCGTGGCCAGGCGGCTGACGCATTGTGTACGCGAAGAGGATACCGTGGCCCGCATGGGCGGCGATGAGTTCACCCTGCTGCTGCCCGAGGTCGAGCAGGTCGACGATGTTGCCCGCATTGCCCAGAAACTCATCGATGCGCTCAAGCCACCTTTCTACATTGAAGGTTATGAACTATATTCCTCAACCAGCATTGGTATTGCCTTCTATCCCAATGACGGCGAGGAGCCCGAGACCATCCTCAAGAACGCGGATACGGCCATGTATCGGGCCAAGGATCATGGGCGCAACAACTACCAGCTCTATGCCGCCGAGATGAGCTCTCTGTCCTTCGAGCGGCTCGCGCTGGGCAACATGCTGCGCAAGGCTCTCGATCATGAGGAACTGCTGGTGCATTACCAGCCGCAACTGGATCTACGGACCGGCAGAATCTTTGGCATGGAAGCCCTGGTGCGCTGGCAGCACCCGGATCTTGGGCTGATTTCGCCCCTGCAGTTCATTTCCCTGGCCGAGGAAACCGGCCTGATTTCGCCGCTGGGAGAGTGGGTCATGCGCACCGCCTGTGCACAGACCAAGGCCTGGCAAGCGGCGGGTTTGGCGCCCTTGCGGGTGGCGGTCAACCTCTCGGCGCGTCAGTTCAAGCATGTGGGGCTGATCGATACCGTGGCCCAGGTCCTGGATGACACCGGCCTTGAGCCGCAGTATCTTGAGCTCGAACTGACGGAAAGCATCGTCGCCGAGAATGCCGAAGCGACCATTGCCACGCTCCGGGACCTGAAGGCCATGGGCATAAAGCTTTCCATCGATGATTTTGGTACGGGTTATTCCTCTTTGAGCTATCTCAAGCGTTTTCCGCTGGATCTGCTCAAGATCGACCAGTCCTTCGTGCATCACATGACCAGTGACAGCGATGATGCCGCCATCGTGACCGCAGTGATCAACATGGCGCACAGCCTGAAGCTCAAGGTGATTGCCGAAGGCGTGCAGACGGAAGAGCAACTGAGCCTGCTGCGGCGCCAGGATTGCGATCAGGTACAGGGCAATCTGTTCAGCAAACCAATTGCCGCTGAAGAGTTCGGACAGCTATTACTACAACAGGCGACCAATGAGCGCTGGCAGCATTTGCTGCGAACCGGTAGCACGTTTACCTGAGGGGAGTGGTATAGCACGTGCCATAATTGGATGGCTCAGGTATGGAAAAAATGCAGATTTTATTAGTTGACGACGATACGGATAGTCTGGTTCTGCTGGAGCAGATCCTGCGCCAGGCAGGCTACGACCGGGTTCGCTCGGCCATGTCCGTGCACGAGGCCTTGCAGGTCCTGCATAGCCAGGAAAGCGCCGGCAAGGTGGATGTCATCCTGATGGATGTCATGCTGCCCCAGGTCTCGGGCATCGAGGGTTGTCGCTACATCAAGGAACAGGAACACCTGCGCGACATCCCCGTCATCATGGTCACAGCCATGACCGGCGAGGATGATCTGGAGCAGGCCTTCGCCGCGGGCGCCAACGACTATATCACCAAGCCTTTTCGTAAGGTGGAACTGCTTGCCAGGTTGCGTCCGGCCCTGGGGCTCAAGCAGGAGCGCGACTGGCGCAAGGCCCGGGAACGGGAGCTGCTGGAGGTCTCGACCCAGTTGCAGATCGCCAACCATACCCTGCAGATGTTGTCCTGCCAGGATGGTCTGACCGGCATCGCCAACCGTCGTCACTTCGAGGAGACGCTGCGCAAGGACTGGCGTCAGGCCCTGCGTGACCAGATGCCCCTGTCCCTCATCCTGGTGGACGTCGATCACTTCAAGGCGTTCAACGACCACTATGGCCATCAGGCCGGTGATGCCTGCCTCAAGCGCGTGGCCCAGACCCTCTCGCTTTCCCTGTCCCGTCCCGGGGACGTCGTTGCCCGGTATGGCGGTGAGGAGTTCGCCGTGCTCCTGGCCGATACCGATCTCGCCGGTGCAGAGAAGGTTGCCAGAACCCTGTGTGAAAACGTCCGGGAACTCGGCATCCCGCACGAGCAGTCACCCACGGCGCCCATGGTGACCATCAGTCTCGGCGTGGCCGCGGTCAGACCGATCCAGGAGGCCGGCGCGGAGATGCTGCTGCGCGCCGCCGACGATGCCCTGTACCGTGCCAAGGCGCTGGGCCGCAACGGTTTCGAATCACAGCCGCCACAACTCGACCTGGCGGTATGCTCCGGTTCCGGCTGATTCGATGCGCGAACCTATCCCTGTCCTGATCGATCCGGATCTTGCCGGGATCATTCCGGCCTATCTGGATAACCGGCGCCTGGATGTCACGCGCATTCAGGCGGCGATTGCCGAGCAGGACTTTGTCCTCATCGGTCACCTTGGCCACAAGATGAAGGGGACCGGGCAGGGTTACGGGTTCCTGGTCATCACCGAGGTCGGCATAAATTTTGAAATCGCCGCCGAGGAACGTGACCTGGACAGCGTGCGGCAAAACCTTGCATTGCTGCAGGACTACCTGGAACGGGTACAGCCGCGGGTGCGGTAATCAAACAGCAAGGCTGTTCAGTCACCGACTTCCCCATGGACATCGATGAACTGCCGGGCCCGCTCATATACGTCATCCGGGATTTCGCTCCAGAACATGAGTTGATAGGAATATCCCTGGCGGCCCTCGCTCAACCAGCGGATCAGCTCATCCACGGGATGGCTTTCCATCACCTGGTTCAATACATGCCATTCCCCGCTGTAATCCCGTCCTTCATATTTCCAGCGATAGACAACGAAGTATTTCATGGCTGGCCCCCACGCGCACCTTTCCAGGTCGCGCTTGTGGTTGGTTTGGCAGTCTCTCCTGAATTCCCTGCCCTGAAGCCAGTATTTCCCTTTGTACAAACAGGGCGTATCGGCCCTTCGTTCGGTGCCATCATCGCGCGCCTGAAGCGGCCGCTTGCGCTAGAATGATCCGGAACCATTTACAAGGTCTTCCACCCTAATCCAGAGTATTCGCAAGGAGATTGCCATGACGGACAAGATCCGGAAAAGTGAAGAGGAATGGCAGGCGCAACTGACGCCGGAACAATATCGCATTGCCCGGCAGGCCGGCACGGAAATGCCCTTTACCGGTAAATACAATGCCAACAAGGAGGCGGGCGTGTACCGCTGTGTCTGCTGCGGCAAGCCGGTCTTCGATTCCGCGCAAAAATATGACTCCGGCAGTGGCTGGCCCAGCTTCTGGGCGCCGAAGGACGCCGAAGCCCTTGAGCTGCACACCGATCCCAGCCACGGCATGCAGCGTGTGGAAGTACGCTGTTCGGCCTGTGATGCACACTTGGGGCATGTGTTCGAGGACGGCCCGCAACCAAGCGGCCTGCGCTACTGCATCAACTCCGCCTCCCTGGATTTCGACAAGGAGCCGGAGTAGCCCGACAATGATGTACATTCTGCCCAGGCGCAGGATGGCCGTCGGGCCCGAGTTTTCTCAAGCCGGGAATATCGCTACAATGGCACGTTATTTGCCCCTCTTCCGCCCGGAAGGGGACTGGTTCAGCTTGGAGGGATGCAATGAGTACTGTCTCGGAATTGCAGGTCCAGACTGCCCTGAAGGAAGTACAGGATCCCTATGTCGGCAAGGATTTGGTCTCAGCCAACGAAGTAAAGCAGATCCGCGTCCAGGATGGCCGTGTCGAGGTCGACCTTGAACTGGGCTATCCAGCGAAGGGCGTCAGCGGTCGCTTCAGCAAGGACATCCAGCAGCGGGTGAGTGCCATCAGCGGCGTCCGCGAGGTCCTGGTGAATGTGCGCCAGAACATCCGCACGCATCAGGCCCAGAAGGGCGTCAAGCTGCTGCCGGGGATCAAGAACATCATTGCCGTGGCCTCCGGCAAGGGTGGCGTCGGCAAGTCCACCACTGCCGTGAATCTGGCGCTTGCCCTGGCTCACGATGGCGCCTCGGTCGGCATCCTCGACGCCGATATTTACGGGCCGAGCCAGCCGCGCATGCTCGGCATCAGTGGCAAGCCCACTTCCAAGGATGGCAAGAGCATCGAGCCCATGGAGAACCATGGCATCAAGGCCATGTCCATAGGTTTCCTGATCGACGAAGAGACCGCCATGATCTGGCGCGGTCCCATGGTGACCCAGGCCCTGGAACAGCTGCTTTCAGATACCCGCTGGGGCGAACTGGATTATATGGTCATCGACCTGCCACCGGGCACGGGCGACACCCAGCTGACGCTTGCGCAGAAGATCCCCGTCACCGGGGCCGTGATCGTCACCACGCCGCAGGACGTGGCGCTGCTGGATGCTCGCAAGGGACTCAAGATGTTCGAGAAAGTGGGAATCCCCATCCTCGGCATCGTCGAGAACATGAGCTTCTACATCTGCCCCAAATGCGGCAACGAGGATGACATCTTCAGCCATGGCGGTGGCGAGCGCATGGCCGAGCAGTACGAAGTGGACTTCCTGGGCGCCATTCCGCTGGATCGGCGCATCCGCAACGAGGCGGACGAGGGCAAGCCGACAGTGGCGGCCGAGCCGGGCTCGCGACTGGGCCAACTCTACCTGGAACTCGGGCGGCATGTGGCCGGCAAGCTGGCCGTGCAGTCGGTGGACTTCAGCCACAAGTTTCCGAATATCGTCATCCAGAACAAATAAGTGGCAACCGGCGACAGGCCGGGTTAATGGCAGATGGGGGTTGCTGGCGGCGCGGGTTCGCGCATGGCGGTAAACCCCCGCCCTTCTCCAGTCAGGCATTCCTGAGACAATATGGCTATTAAATCAGATAAATGGATTCGGCGCATGGCCGAAGAGCAGGGCATGATCGAGCCCTTCGAACCCCGGCAAATCAAGAGCTGCGAAGGCAATCCCATCGTATCCTATGGTTTGTCCTCCTACGGCTACGACATCCGCTGTGCCGATGAATTCAAGATCTTCACCAATGTGCGCAGCGCCATCGTCGATCCCAAGCAGTTTTCGGAGGATTCCTTCGTCGACTTCCAGGGTGATGTCTGCATCATTCCCCCCAATTCCTTTGCCTTGGCGCGTACCGTCGAATATTTCCGCATTCCGCGCAGGGTGCTGACCATCTGCCTGGGCAAGTCCACCTATGCCCGCTGTGGCATCATCGTCAATGTCACGCCCTTCGAGCCCGAATGGGAAGGCTATGTCACGCTGGAATTCAGCAACACCACGCCTTTGCCCGCCAAGATCTACGCCAACGAGGGCATCGCCCAGGTGCTGTTCCTGGAGTCCGATGAGGAATGCGAGGTGTCTTACCGCGATCGCAACGGCAAGTATCAGGGGCAGATCGGCGTCACCCTGCCGCGCACCTGAATGTCCTGATAACGGGTCGGCAAGCCCCGCTTCGGCGGGGTTTTCAATGTGATTCCGTGCGGCTTTCCGGCAGGTGCGTGCCAGAACCCTTGTGCGCGAAATAAAGCGCGAGTGAGACCAGCATGATGCCGATGGCGAAATAGAGCAGATCCAGAGGACCGGTGAAATCCATGCGCACCGAGCGCTCGAAGAAGGTCACGACCAGGATCATCAATACCACCTTGGCCAGGCGGTCCTTCAGATCATCGAGATTGCGGATGAACAGTACCCGGGAAGATGCATGGTCGCCAGCTGCCGCATCGATCTTGCTGATGAACAGTTCGTAAAGGCCCAGTGCAAAGATCAGCATGACCGTGGCCAGCAGGTATCCATCCACCGCTGCAACAACATGCGCCACGGTTTCCGCGCGCAGGGTTTCCCGCGCATCCGTCGTGAGCGAAGCGTCGCCATAGTGCGTCACGTGCTGGATCAGGTAAAAGACGTCGACGCTGGTCATGTAAAAGAGCGCAAGGGATGCCGCCAGACTGGCGAGCACCGCAGTGAGCACGATCAAGCGGCTGTTCCAGAGAAATTTCTCGAATAGGTATTCTATGTTCTTCATGATCCCCCCACAGTCGGCGCAAAAATATCAGGGCCGGGCAGGGGGTTCAAGACCTGCCTTCTGCGCTGACTGTACGCTGGCGGCGCAGCTCGCTACGACCGGCGTATCCGCAGGCTGCCGCCAGGCTCTCATTACCTGCCGGTGCTGCCGAACCCGCCGCTGCCTCGTTCGCTCGATTCGAAGTCCGCGACGATCTTCAGCTCCGGCTGTGCGATCGGCACGATGATCATCTGCGCGATCCGATCACCGGGCGTGATGTGGATGGTCTCGCGACCCCGGTTCCAGGCGCTGATCAGGAGCGGACCCTGATAGTCGGAGTCGATCAATCCGGTCAGATTGCCCAGCACCAGGCCCTGCTTGTGTCCAAGGCCAGAGCGTGGCAGCAGCAGGGCAGCATGGCCGGGGTCGCGCAGGTGCATGGCGAAACCTGCCGGAATGAGCTCGGCCTGTCCGGGTGCCAGCGCCAGCGGCGCCTCGATGCAGGCGCGCAGGTCCATGCCGGCGGAACCCGTTGTGGCATAGGCGGGCAGGGGCCAGACTTCACCAAGCCGGCTGTCCAGAATCTTGATTTCTATGACCTGCATGTTCACTCCAGGGTCGGGGATGAAAGAAGGGAGGTAATGTGGGACACCAGTGCCCGGGCGAGCATGAGTTTGTCTGCGCGCCCAAGATCATGTGTGCCGCCGGCATCGATCAGTACCAGATGGTTGTCCTCGCTGCCAAAGCCGAGGCCGGCCTGGCTGACGTCATTGATGGCGATCAGGTCCACGCCCTTGGCCTGGTGTTTCGCGGCGCCGAGCGCCAGCGCGTCATGGGTCTGGGCGGCAAAGCCCACCACCAGTTTCGGACGCTGCGCATGTGCTGCGACCTCGGCCAGGATGTCGGGGTTGACGCAGAGTTCAAGCGGCCCCTGCAGGGCGGTCTTGGCCAGCTTGCGCGAGGCCTTTTGCGCCGGTCGGAAATCCGCCACGGCAGCCGTGGCGACAAGGATGTCCATTTCCGGCAAGCGGTCCAGCACGGCCGCGCGCATCTCCAGCGCGCTTTCCACCCGAACCACCCGTACACCGGTCGGCGGATTCAGGGAGGTGGGGCCGCTGACGAGCGTGACCGCGGCGCCGGCTTCCGCCAGGGCCTGCGCCACGGCGTAGCCCTGTCTGCCGCTGGAGCGATTGGTGATCCCTCTGGCGGGGTCGATGGCCTCCCAGGTCGGCCCTGCGGTCACCAGCGCATGTCGTCCCGCCAGCGGCTTTGGCGCCAGATGCAGGCGCAGCAGCGACACCAGTTCCAGCGGCTCCAGCATGCGTCCCGGTCCGGTTTCGCTGCAGGCCTGCACGCCTTCGGCCGGCCCCAGAAGCAGTACTCCGTCCGCCAGCAACCGGGCAGCATTGCGTTGCGTGGCCGGATGCCGCCACATCTGCTGGTTCATGGCCGGGGCCAGCAGCGGGCGGCGCGGGCTCGCCAGTACCAGGGTGCTCAGCAGATCATCCGCCATGCCCTGGGCCAGTCGCGCCATCAGATCCGCCGTGGCCGGCGCAACCAGGATGGCATCGGCCCAGCGCGAAAGTGCGATGTGATCCATGCCCGCCTCGGCCGCCGGATCGAACAGCTCGCCGCGCACCGGTCGACCACTGACTGCCTGGAGGGCCAGTGGTGTCACGAACTCGCGCGCCGCGTGCGTCATCACCACCTGCACCTCGGCCCCGGCTTCACGCAAGCGCCGGCAAAGCTCAGGCGTCTTGTAGGCCGCAATGCCGCCACCGACGCCCAGAAGAATCCGTTTGCCGTGGAGGGGATCTTTCATGCTAGAGTGAATATTGCTGGTCATGGCATCAGTTTAAGGGAGGAAGCCAAAGATGGCTATTCGGGACTGGCCGGAAGGTGAGCGGCCCCGGGAAAAGCTGCTGGCGATGGGGGCTGCGGCCCTGAGCGACGCGGAACTGCTCGCGATCTTCTTGCGCACCGGCGTGTCGGGAAAAAGTGCCGTGGATCTCGCGCGCGAGCTCCTGCAGCGCTTTGGCGGCGTGCGCGAGCTGCTGGGCGCCGAATGCAAGTCCTTTTGCGAAGGACAGGGCCTGGGGACTGCCAAGTACGCCCAGCTGCAGGCAGTGCTCGAGCTGGCACGCCGCCATCTGTCCCAGGCCCTGCAGCGTGGCGAGCCGCTGTCCTCGCCGAAAGCCGCCGGCCAGTATCTCCATGCCTGTCTGCGCGACAGCAGTCGCGAGGTGTTTGCCTGCCTCTTTCTTGACACCCGGCATCGCGTCATCCGCTATGAGGAGTTGTTTTTCGGGACCATCGACAGCGCCGTGGTGCATGCCCGGGAGGTGGTGCGCCGCGCCCTCAGCCATAATGCCGCGGCGGTCATCTTCGCGCACAATCATCCCTCGGGGCTGGCCGAGCCGAGCCTCGCCGACATCCAGCTCACCCGACATCTGGCCGACGCCCTGGCGCTCGTGGACATTCGCGTGCTTGACCATCTGGTGGTCGGCGACGGAGAGCCTGTGTCCCTGCAGGAGCGTGGTGGCTGGTAGGATATGAAAGGCAAGCCATTTCACATGCGCGCGGGATTTGCCCTGGCAGGACTCCGGGCCGCATGGTCCCTTGAATCAAGTTTCCGGACCCAGGTGCTGGCGGCCCTGGCCGCGCTGGTCCTGTTGTTCGCGTTACAGCCGCCGGTCATCTGGTGGGCGCTAGTGCTGGTGGTCATTGCCTTCATTCTGGCCGCGGAACTGTTCAACACGGCACTCGAGCATCTTGCGGATCATCTGCATCCCGAGCAACATCCAAAGATCAGGCTGGCCAAGGACTGCGCCGCCGCCGCAGTGCTGGTCCTGAGCATGGCCGCTTTAGGACTTTCGGCACTTATGCTGTGGCAGTTTTTATAGAAACATGAGCTATTCTGCGAATGGATGGGGATATCTGTCCGTGCCGATTTCAGCTGCTTGGATGTGCTGGATACCGGCCTGAGTGAACGTGTCCTCCAAGGCTCTCCTGGTAAAGGAAATTGGCCACTCTCATTAAAATCAAAAAGGAGAACTGCGTGAGCGCCAATCTCGCCCTGGGAATCATCGCGGTTGTCATGGTGTCATTTCTCATACTTGGCATTTTGCTTGCCATAGCCGTGTGGCGGACCCTGAGCACTTCCATGCGTCTGGCGCAACGGGTCGAGCAGGAGCTCAGTCCGCTGGTATTCGATCTGCGCATCATCGTCAATGACATGAAACGGGCAGGGGAGAGTACCCAGCAGCAGGTTCGGCGGATGGAGAATACCGTCCATTATGTCAGCAGTAGTGTCATGGATGCCACCGATGCCATGCTGGCCCCGGTCCAGCGCTTTCGTACCTGGACGCGGGCAGCGTCCACCGGCGTGCGGTATTTTTTCCGGCGTAGCTGAATTCCCCGCGTCCGGCCACCATCACAAGGAGCCATAATTATGAATACAACGGGCAGTTTTGTTTTGGGTGTTTTGGTTGGTGCCACAGCCGCGCTTCTTTTTTCTCCCAGAACGGGTGCGCAAACCCGTGAAGAACTGCGTCGCACCATGGACAAGGGGCGTGAACAGGTGGGCAGCAAAGGGGCAGCGGCACAGCTGCGTCTGACAGAAATGGTCCACGACATTCAGGAAAAGACCAAGGAACTCATGAACGTCGGTGGCGAGGTGGCCGAGGCCAAGCGTCAGGACCTCATGGAGGCCATTCAGGTTGCCAAGCGTGCCCTGGCCGAGGAAAGGGAGATCCTCATGCGCAACCACCGTGAGCGGCGCATGGCCTTTGAGGATGCCGCCAACGAAGAATAGTTTGCCAGCGCAGCCCGATTTCGGGCTTGCCCTTCCATCTGAAGGGGCTACCCGGAGCAGTGGCTCCCGGGTGCCCTCCCGGCCTTCCTTCTGGCATTTCCCCTGCATCCGGCATAGACTAACAGGCTTGTCACCTGGCCCCATCCCGGTCCGGTTTTCACCTGTTGCGCGAAAGTGGCGGAATTGGTAGACGCACTGGATTTAGGTTCCAGCGCCGCAAGGCGTGGGGGTTCGAGTCCCCCCTTTCGCACCAGTCTTTTTCGTCCAGACGGGACCACGATGCCTTGTGGCCCCGTATCTCTGTGGTTATCATTGCCTATTACCGCCTACAAACACCTTTTGTTCTGGATGAGGATGAATGATGCAAGTTTCTGTTGAAACCAGTGGGTCACTGGAAAAGCGCTTGAGAATCACGGTTCCGGCGGCCGAAGTGGAAACTGCCCTGAGCAGCCGCCTGCGCAATCTGGCCTCTTCCACAAGGATTCCAGGCTTTCGCCCCGGCAAGGTTCCGATGAGGCTGATCGAACAGCGCTTCGGTGGCCAGGCGCTGATGGATACTTACGACGACATCATCAATCGCACCTATCCAAAGGCGGTTTCCGAACAGGGCTTCCGGCCGGTTGACCGGCCCAGCATCAATGTCGAAAGTGGTGGGCGTGGGCAGGACTTTTCCTTCCTGGCCACTTTCGAGGTATTTCCCGAGTTCGAGCCGAATCTCGGTGATGAGGAGATCGAGCGTCAGCGCGCGGACATCACCGATGCCGACGTGGATCGCACCCTGCAGATCCTGCAGGAGCAGCGGCGCACCTTCGAGAGCGTGGACCGCCCGGCGGAAATGGGCGATCAGGTCATCATCGATTTCAAGGGCTTTGTCAATGACGAGCCCTTTGCCGGTGGCGAGGCGCAGGGCTTCGGGCTGATCCTGGGCTCCGGTCGCACCATCGAGGGTTTCGAATCCGGGCTGATCGGTGCTGCCGCGGGTGAGTCACGCCAGGTGGATGTCACCTTCCCGGAGGACTACGGCAATACCGAACTGGCCGGCAAGCAGGCACGCTTCGAGATCACCGTGCAGGCCGTGCTGGCCCCGAAGCTGCCGGAAATCGATGGCGATTTCGCGCGCTCCCTGGGCGTGGAAGATGGCAGCGTGGAAACACTGCGCAGCGAAGTCCGTGAAAACCTCGCCCATGAGGCCGAGCGGGCCAGCCGGTCCCGGGCAAAGAGTGCCGTGCTGGACCTGCTGGTCAGGGCCAACGAGAACGTCGACCTGCCCAAGGCCCTGCTCGACGCCGAGGAGCAGCGTCTGCGCCAGTCGAACCGCGCGCAGCCCGGTGAGGATGAGGCAGCGGCCGAGCAGAAGCTCAAGGAGCTTGCGCGTCAGCGCGTCAGGCTGGGCCTGGTGATCTCCGAGATCGTCCGTCGCAATGAGCTGCGTGTCGACAATGATACCGTGCGTCAGGAGATCGAGCGGGTCGCCAGCCAGTATCAGGATCCAGGTCAGGTGATGTCCTGGTATCTCCAGAATCCGGAACGTCTGGCCGAAATCGAGTCCATGGTCCTTGAGGATCTTGTAGTGGACTGGGTTTTGACCCATGCTAAGACAAAAGACCAGACGGTGTCCTTCAACCAACTGATAGGGCGTCCGGAAACCGCTTGATCCGGTTTCCTGCCCAGTAATGACGAGGCCTCCCCGATGAAATACATATCCCAGGATCGACTGGCTCCCCCTGTTCAGGATCTCGGCCTCGTGCCGATGGTCATCGAGCAGACCGGTCGTGGCGAGCGGGCCTATGACATCTACTCCCGGATGCTCAAGGAGCGCGTCATTTTTCTCGTTGGTCCGGTGGAAGACCACATGGCCAACCTGATCGTCGCCCAGCTGCTGTTCCTTGAGGCGGAAAATCCGGACAAGGACATCTATATCTATATCAACAGCCCTGGCGGTTCCGTGACTGCTGGCATGGCCATCTATGACACCATGCAGTTCATTCGTCCCCAGGTCGGTACCGTCTGTATCGGTCAGGCGGCCAGCATGGGCGCGGTGCTGCTGGCGGCAGGCGCCAAGGGCAAGCGTTTTGCCCTGCCCAATGCCCGGATCATGGTCCATCAGCCTTCCGGCGGTTTCCAGGGACAGGCCATGGATATTGAAATCCATACCAAGGAGATCCTGCGGATTCGGGAACGACTCAATCAAATCCTAGTCCAACACACAGGACAGCCTTATGAACGCATCGACCGGGACACCGAGCGCGACTACTTCATGTCCAGCGAGGAGTCAGTCAATTACGGAATCATCGATGCCGTGATGGCGCACCGTGACTTGAAAACGGACTAAGAGAAGGAAACCGATATGGCGAGCAAAGATGGCAAGAGCGGTGAGAAGCTCTTATATTGTTCCTTTTGCGGGAAGAGCCAGCACGAAGTGCGCAAGCTGATTGCCGGTCCATCGGTGTTTATCTGTGATGAATGCGTGGAACTGTGCAATGACATCATCAAGGACGAGGTGCAGGAAGAGGTTTCCCGGCAGGCCGGCAGCCACCTTCCCAAGCCCGTCGAGATCCGTCAGATCCTCGATGAGTACGTCATTGGCCAGGAGCCGGCCAAGAAAGTGCTCTCCGTGGCTGTGTACAACCACTACAAGCGTCTGGACCGGGTCGGCAAGGAAGATGGCGTCGAACTGGCCAAGAGCAACATCCTGCTGATCGGCCCGACGGGTTCCGGCAAGACCCTGCTGGCCCAGACCCTGGCCAGGCTGCTGAACGTACCCTTCGCCATTGCCGATGCCACCACCCTCACCGAGGCTGGCTACGTCGGCGAGGACGTGGAGAACATCATCCAGAAACTGCTGCAGAAATGCGACTATGATCTGGAAAAGGCCCAGACCGGGATCGTCTACATCGACGAGATCGACAAGATCTCGCGCAAGGCCGAAAATCCCAGCATCACCCGCGATGTGTCCGGTGAAGGCGTGCAGCAGGCTCTGCTCAAGCTGATCGAGGGTACCGTGGCCTCCGTCCCGCCCCAGGGTGGGCGCAAGCATCCGCAGCAGGAGTTCCTGCAGGTGGATACCACCAATATCCTCTTCATCTGTGGCGGTGCTTTCAGCGGATTGGACCGCATCATCGGCCAGCGTTCCGAGAAGGGCGGCATCGGTTTCGGCGCCAAGGTCAAGGGCAAGGAAGAGAGCAAGAATCTGGGCGAGGTCCTCAAGGAGCTCGAGCCGGAGGATCTGATCAAGTACGGACTGATTCCCGAGTTCGTCGGGCGTTTGCCGGTGGTGGCGACGCTCGAGGAACTCGATGAGGACGCCCTGATCACCATTCTGACCGAGCCGAAGAACGCGCTGGTGAAGCAGTACCAGAAGCTCTTCAGCCTGGAAGGCGTGGAGCTGGAGTTCAGGCCGGAGGCGCTGCGCGCCATTGCACGCAAGGCCCTGATCCGCAAGACCGGCGCCCGTGGACTGCGCTCCATTCTCGAGCACGTCCTGCTTGACACCATGTATGAATTGCCTTCTATGCAGGGTGTGAAGAAGGTGGTGATCGATGCCGCCGTGATCGACGCGAATGGCAGTCCGCTGCTGATTTACGAGGAAGGTGAGAATCGGGCGGATGCCAATGCCTGAAGCCTTGCGGATGAAGGCCTCCGTTGTCTGACACGGCTGATCTTCCGCAGGGTCGAGGCCGATAATCCTGAAATGCCGGCCTGGAGCCGGCATTTTTTTCAAGCAATCTTGAAAATGACTGCCATAGCCTCCATCTAGGCAGAGCAATCAGAACCAAGAGGTGCATTTATGGCACAGAACGAAAGCCGCAAGAAAACCGCAGAGAGCACCACCCTGACCGTACCTGTCCTGCCATTGCGGGACGTGGTGGTGTTCCCCCATATGGTGATCCCGCTCTTTGTGGGACGGCCCAAATCCATTACGGCCCTGGAAGACGCCATGGCCGGCGACAAGAACATCCTTCTGGTTGCCCAGAAAAATGCTGCTGACGACGAGCCGGAACCCGTCGCGATTCATGGCGTGGGCACGCTCGCGACCATCCTTCAGCTCCTGAAGCTGCCGGATGGCACGGTCAAGGTGCTGGTGGAGGGCAACGAGCGCGCCGAGGTGCTTGAATTCCTGCCCAGCGAGACCCGTCTCAGCGCCGAAGTCCGGACCTGGACCGAAACGGAGGTGGATGATCGCGAGATCGAGGCGCTGATGCGTTCGGTGCTGAACCAGTTCGAGCAGTACGTCAAGCTCAACAAGAAGATTCCACCGGAAATCCTGGCGTCGCTGGCCAGCATCGATGACCCGGCGCGTCTGGCCGACACGGTGGCGGCGCATCTCTCGCTCAAGATCGAGGAAAAGCAGGAAGTCCTCGAAATGCACGACGTGCGTGGCCGGCTGGAACACCTGCTTGGCCTGATGGAGTCGGAAATCGACCTGCTGCAGGTGGAAAAGCGCATCCGCGGCCGCGTCAAGCGGCAGATGGAAAAGAGTCAGCGCGAGTACTATCTCAACGAGCAGATGAAGGCCATCCAGAAGGAGCTCGGGGATATGGAAGGCGAGGGCGCGAGCGAGGCCGATGAACTGGCCAAGAAGATCGAAGCCGCCGGCATGTCCAAGGATGCGCGTGGCAAGGCCGAAGCCGAGCTCAAGAAACTGCGCATGATGAGCCCGATGTCCGCGGAGGCCACCGTGGTACGCAACTACATCGACTGGCTCGTGAGCGTGCCATGGAAAAAGCGCAGCAAGGTCCGCCGCGATATCGAGGCTGCCCGCCAGATCCTGGACGAGGACCACTATGGTCTTGAAGAGGTCAAGGAGCGCATCATCGAGTATCTGGCCGTGCAGAACCGCACGGGTGGTTCACGCGGCCCGATTCTCTGCCTCGTCGGCCCGCCTGGCGTCGGCAAGACCAGCCTGGGGCAGTCCATCGCCAAGGCCACCAACCGCAAGTTCGTACGCATGGCCCTAGGTGGCGTGCGCGACGAGGCCGAGATCCGCGGACACCGGCGCACCTACATTGGTGCCCTGCCGGGCAAGATCGTGCAGAGCCTTGCCAAGGTCGGCACCCGCAATCCCTTGATGCTGCTCGATGAAGTTGACAAGATGTCGATGGATTTCCGGGGCGACCCTGCTTCCGCCCTGCTGGAAGTGCTGGACCCCGAGCAGAACCACACCTTCAGTGACCATTATCTGGAAGTGGATTACGATCTGTCCGACGTGATGTTCGTGACCACCGCCAACACCCTGCACATGCCCGGGCCCCTGCTGGACCGCATGGAAATCATTCGCCTGGCGGGCTACACCGAGGACGAGAAGACCCACATCGCTCTCAAGTACCTTCTGCCCAAGCAGATGAAGAATCATGGCCTGAAGGAAGGCGAGATTGCGGTCGGCGAAGATGTGATCCGCGACATCATCCGTCACTATACCCGCGAGGCTGGCGTGCGTGATCTCGAGCGTCAGATCGCGCGCATTTCCCGCAAGGTAGTCAAGGAGTTGCTGACGCGCAAGGATGCGGACCTGATCACGGTGACACCGCAGAATCTGGAAGACTATCTGGGCGTGCGCCGCTTCAGCTATGGCAAGGCGGAAGCCGAGAACCGGGTAGGGCAGGTTACAGGCCTTGCCTGGACCGAAGTGGGGGGCGAACTGCTCGTCATCGAGGCCGTTGCCCTGCCTGGCAAGGGCAAGCAGACCTATACCGGCAAGCTCGGTGACGTCATGCAGGAGTCCATCCAGGCAGCCATGAGCGTGGTGCGTTCGCGCGCCAGGCGGCTTGGCATCGACCCCGAGTTCTACCAGAAGGTGGACGTGCACATCCACGTGCCCGAGGGCGCCACGCCCAAGGATGGCCCAAGTGCCGGCATTGGCATGTGTACGGCGCTGGTGTCGTCCCTGACGGGTATCCCGGTCAAGGCCAGTGTGGCCATGACGGGTGAAATCACCCTGCGCGGCGAGGTATTGCCGATTGGGGGCCTGAAAGAGAAGTTGCTGGCCGCTCATCGCGGCGGCATCGAGACCGTACTGATCCCGAAAGAGAACGAAAAGGATCTCCGGGACATTCCGGCGAAGGTGCTTGAACAGCTCACCATCAAGCCGGTGAGGTGGATCGAGGAAGTGCTGGAAACCGCGCTCGAAAGCAAACCGACGCCCTTGCCGGAGCCTTCCATGAAGGAAAAGTCCGCAACGGCAAGCCAGAGTGTCGGTGAGGCGGCAACCGCGCATTAAAAATTGGTGTCAGGGACCCAAATTCCTTGACACCTTCTTTAACGCCTTGCTATATAAACTGCACGCGTGAACAACTAAAGGGGGACTAGCGTGAACAAATCCGAATTGGTAGAAAAAGTGGCTCAATCGGCAGGGATTTCCAGAAGTGCTGCCACGCAGGCGCTGGATGCCACTGTCAAGGCAATCACGGATGCCCTTGCCGCAGGCGACCAGGTGACCCTGGTGGGTTTTGGTACCTTCTCGGTAGCGGAGCGTGAGGGCCGCAAGGGCCGCAATCCGCGCACCGGTGAGGAGATCGAGATCAAGGCCTCGAAAACGCCCAAATTCAAGGCTGGTAAAACGCTCAAGGATGCGGTAGGATAAGCCGCAGTCAAAGGGCGGTTAGCTCAGCTGGGAGAGCGTCGGCTTTACACGCCGAATGTCGGGGGTTCGAACCCCTCACCGCCCACCAGCACAGGTTCATGGGGTGGTAGTTCAGTTGGTCAGAATGCCGGCCTGTCACGCCGGAGGTCGCGGGTTCGAGCCCCGTCCACCCCGCCAGTTAAAAAGCGAATCTCTCAAGGATTCGCTTTTTTATTTCCATCCTGCCCTCCAAAGGCTGTTTCCTGCGCAGGATTCCGGTATGATTCCTTTTTTTTCGCCCATTCCTGATATTGGATCTTCAGACCGATGCTTGAAGCTTTCAGAAATATTGGCCAGTCCTGGGTAGCCAAGCTGCTGCTGGCCTTGATTGCGCTTTCCTTTGCCTTGTGGGGTGTCAGCGGATATTTTTCCGATGATCCGGGTGGGCAGAATGTAGCCGAGGTCAATGGCGCGGCAATTACTCAAAAGGCCTTTCAGGAGCGCTACAAGCAGGAAGTCGAGCGCTACCGCCAGATGCTGGGGAAGGATTTTTCGCCACAGATGCTGGAATCCATGAAACTCAAGGACCAGGTGCTGGAGGCGATGATCAACTATCAGGTGCTGGTCAATGAGACCAGGCGTCTTGGGCTGCACGTGCCCGATGCCGAGGTGGTCAAGTTCATCCAGACCCTGCCGGTGTTTTCTGACGAGAAGGGCTTTTCCAGGCAGCGCTATCAGCAGCTGCTGGCGCAGCAGGGAATGACGCCCGCCAGCTTCGAAAGCCAGGTTCGCGAGGAACTGGCGGTACGCCAGCTGGAGCAGGGGATTTCCACCGCACCGCTGACCGCGCCCAATGAAGTGGCTTCCCTGTTCGCCATCAGTGAGGAAACCCGCAAGGTCGAGGTGGCCATCATTCCTGCCCAGGCCTTTGCCGACAAGGTGACTGTCAGTCCTGAAGCCGTGGCGGCCTATTACAAGGCGCATCAGGCAGAGTTTCGGCAGCCCGAACGCGTCAAGGTCAGCTATGTGGTCATGGGTCCGGAGGCCTTCGAAGGCAAGGCGCAGGTCAGCGAGGATGAGCTGAAGGCTGCCTATGACAAACAGAAGGACAATTTCAAGACGGCGGAAGAGCGTAGCGCGCGTCACATCCTGATCAGCATTCCCCAGGATGCCACACCGGAGCAGGTCAAGGCGGCGCAGGACCGGGCTGAATCCCTCGTCAAGCGCCTGCGCGACGGTGCGGATTTCGCGCAGCTGGCGCGCCAGGAGTCCGGTGACCCGGGGTCGGCAGCCCAGGGCGGCGACCTGGGCTTCTTTGGTCGTGGTGCCATGGTCAAGCCCTTCGAGGATGCCGTATTCAGCCTCAAGCCCGGCCAGATCAGCGACCCTGTGCGTACCCCGTTTGGTTTCCATATCATTCAGGTCCAGGAGGTGCGTCCGGAGCGCGTGCAGGAATTTGCGGAGGTGCGTCCCCAGCTTGAGCGGGAACTGCGGCGCGAGAAGGCCGAAAAGGCCTTTGATGAGGCCACGGCAAACTTCAAGGATCTGCTGTTTACCCAGGACAAGAGCCTCGATGCTGCTGCGAAGGAATTTGGCCTGCCCGTGCAGCAGAGTGAGTGGCTGACACGCAATGCTCAGGCGCCCGGAATCTTTGCGGATCCCAAGGTGATCAACCAGGTGTTCTCGAACCGGGTGCTGGGCGGCAAGAACAGCGAGGCGGTCGAGCTCAGCGACGGTCGTGTCGCCGGGTTCCACCTGCAGGCACGTGAACCGGCAAAGCAATTGCCCTTGGCTGCAGTGGAAGACCAGATAACTGAAAAGCTGCGTCTGGAAAAGGCCGAGGCTGCGGCGAAGGCGGCTGCCAACGATCTCTTGAAATCTGCGCAGAATGGTCAGCCCTTGTCGCAGTTGGCGGCCCAGAATGGCTATCAGGTGGAAACTGCCACGCTGTCACGCCGCAATGCCGAACAGCTTCCCGAGCCACTGGTTCGGGCCGCCTTCCAGGCTCCCGAGCCTGCTGTAGGCAAGGTGAGTTATGGCATGACCAGCATGCCGGGCGGGGCCTTCGTGTATGGTGTCGACGAGGTGAAGAAGCCTTCGGCCAGCGAGTTGCAGGGTCCTCTGCGCCAGCAGATTGCTGACTTCCTGCAAAATCAGCGGGGTGGACAGGCATTCAAGAGCTATCTCGATACCCTGCGTGCCCAGGCCGAGGTCAAGGTGTACAAGGACAAGCTCTGAATACTGCTGTGCCTTCAAACAAAAAGGGCGTGGGAATCATCCCACGCCCTTTTTCATCGCAGGAATCAGATGCCCATGGCATTGTAACCGGCATCGACATGGGTGATCTCGGCGGTCACGCCTGAAGCAAGATCAGAGCAGAGGAAGGCGCCGACATTGCCGACTTCCTCGATGGTCACGTTGCGCTTGAGGGCCGCACGATTCTCGTAGTGATCCAGAATGCTCTTGAAACCACTGATGCCGCTGGCGGCCAAGGTGCGGATCGGCCCGGCCGAGATGGCGTTGACGCGGATGCCCTCGGGGCCGAGCGACTGGGCCAGATAACGCACACTCGCTTCGAGGCTGGCCTTGGCAAGCCCCATTACATTGTAGTTCTCCATGGCGCGCTCGGCACCCAGATAACTCAGGGTCAGCAGGGCGCCCTGGCGATTCTGCATGAGTGGGCGGCAGGCCTTGGCCAGTGCTGTGAAGCTGTAGCTGGACACGTCATGGGCGATGCGAAAGCCCTCGCGGGTCACGGCGTCGAGATAATTGCCGGAAAGCTCGTTCTTCGGCGCGAAGGCGGCTCCATGTACCGCGATGTCCAGACCACCCCAGCGTTGCCGGATGCTTTCCATGACCGAGGCGATCTGGTCCTCTTCGCCAAGATCCAGTTCCAGCGGGGCGGGGCCACCCAGCTCTGCGGCCAGGCTCTCCACGCGCTCACGCAGGCGCTCGTTCTGATAGGTGAGCAGGACCTCTGCGCCTTCGCGCCGCATGGCCTGGGCGATGCCCCAGGAAATGGACCGGTCGGAGGCGACGCCGACGATGAGTGCCTTCTTGTTTGCTAGAAATGTCATGTGATCTCCACGTTCGAGTGAATGAATTCAGCGGCCGATGGTCTGCCGGTTCTGATGGGGGTCCAGGGCTTCCTGCAGGCCTTCACCGAGCAGGTTGTAGCTGAGCACGGTGATCAGGATCGCAAGCCCCGGATAAAGCGAGAGCCACCAGGCAAAATGGATGTATTCCTTGCCTTCGCTCAGGATGTTGCCCCAGCTTGCGGTGGGTGGCTGTACCCCGAGCCCCAGGAAAGAGAGTCCTGATTCTACCAGGATGGCTCCGGCAATGCTGAGGATGACCGTGACGATCACCGGATCAAGGCTGTTGGGCAGGAAGTGCCGTAGCATCAGGCGCAGGTCGCCGGCGCCCAGGGCTCTGGCCGCCAGCACGAACTCGCGTTCATGCAGGCTCAGGAATTCTGCCCGGACCAGACGCGCCACGCCCATCCAGGAAGTCAGGCCAATCACGATCATGATGTTGAGCATGCTGGGCTCAAGAAAGGCGATGACCGCGAGAATCAGGAAGAAAGTGGGTATGGCGAGCATGACATCGACCAGCCGCATCATCAGGCTGTCGGTCCGCCCGCGATAAAAGCCCGCCAGCGCCCCGAGAATGATGCCGATCAGGGTGGCCAGACCCACCGCGACGAAGCCGACGGACAGGGAAATGCGCGCGCCGTAGATCATGCGCGACAATACATCCCGGCCGAGCCGGTCGGTGCCCATGACATGGCTACTGGAAGGCGGCTGCAGGATGGCCCTGACGTCGATGGCATTGGGATCGAAGGGCGCGATCCAGGGGGCGGTGATGGCGGCCAGCGCCGTGAGGACCACGAACAGGCCGCCGAGGCTGGCGGTCGGGTAGCGCCGTAGCCATTGCAGCGACTTCATTGGCCGATGCCTCTGCGAATGCGCGGATCGGCCCAGGCATAGGCCAGGTCAGCCAGCAGATTGCCCGCCAGGGTGAGCGCCGCGCCAATGACGAGTATCCCCATCACCACCGGAAAGTCGCGCATGAGCACGGAATCATAAAAGAGCTTTCCCATGCCGGGAATGGAAAAGAGGCTTTCCACGATCACCGAGCCGCCAATCAGGCCGGGTATGGACAGACCCAGCACCGTGATGGTGGGCAGCAGGGCATTGCGCAGTGCATGACGATAGATGACGCTGCTTTCGGGGAGGCCCTTGGCGCGTGCGGTGGTGATGTAGTCGCGGCACAGCACATCCAGGGTGTTGGCGCGGATGTAGCGGCTGAAGCCGGCGATACCGGCAATGGCGGAAACCAGCACCGGCAGGATCAGGTGCTCCGCCAGATCGCTTGTCCTTCCCCAGAAGGACAACTGTTCATGATCCAGGCTGGTAAGACCCGTGATCGGCAACCAGTGCTGCTCGACGCCCAGCCAGATCATGAGCATCAAGGCCAGCCAGAAACTCGGGATGGCGAAGCCGATATAGACCAGTATGGTGCTGATGTAATCGAACAGCGAGCGGGCCTTGACCGCCGAGAGCAGCCCAAGGGGGATGGCAATGGCGAGAATGAGCGCAATTGCCAGGACATTGATGAGCAGGGTGATGGGCAGATGCTGCGCAATCTTGTCGATGACGGGCGTGGCGTCCGGGGCAAAGGATTTGCCGAAATCGAGCTGCACGATGCGCTCCAGCCAGAGCCCGTACTGGACCAGGAGTGGTTTGTCGAGATCATAGGCCTCCCGCAGCCGCTCCCGGGCCTCGCTGCTCATGCGCGGATCGAAACTGGCCTCCGTGCTGGTGACGTCGCCCGGCGCCAGATGCATGACCACGAAGGAAATCAGGGTGATGCCCAGCAGGATGGGCAGCATCCACAGCAGTCGCCTGGCAAGATAGGTCAGCATAGATGGGGATCATACATGGTGAGCGCTTCCCTGATCCAGTCGCTTGCTAGCGCTGAATGCTGATATTCTGAAGCGGCCGCGGGATATACCAGTCTTCGATATTGTAGCCGATGCCGGCGGGAGCCGGCTCGATGCCACGCACGCGCTTGTGCACGGCCACCAGAGAATAAGGTGCGAAAAGATAGACCATGGGAGCGTCCTTATGGAGCTCACGGGCAAAATTCTGGTAAATGATCGCCCGGCGTTGCGGATCCATTTCGCGACGCCCGGCCTCCAGCAGCTGGTCCACCTTGGGGTTGCTGTAACCGATGAAGTTGAACTTGCCGGGACCCTGCTCGCTGGAGTGCCAGATGCTGTACTGGTCCGGGTCGAGCGAAAGGCTCCAGCCCAGGATCACGGCATCGAAGTTGCTGGTATTGATGAACTGGCTCAGGAAGGAGGCCCATTCCACCAGCCGGATCTGCACGTCGATGCCGACTTCCTTGAGCCGGCGCTGGATCAGGGTGGCGGCGAGCTGACGCGATTCATTGGCGTTGTTGGTCACGATCTCCAGGTGGAAGGGGCGACCATTCCTGTCGAGCACGCCATCGCCGTCATGATCGATCCAGCCTGCCTCGGCGAGCAGGGCGCGGGCTTTCCGCGGGTCATAGGGGTAGGGCTGCAAGTCCCGCGGGTACCAGGGCGTGCCCGGTTTGAAGGGCGCGGCAATGACAAGCCCCTGGCCCAGTTGCACGCCATCGATGAGTTCCTGCTTGTCGATGGCGTAGTTGATGGCAAGGCGCACCCGGCGGTCGTTGAAGGGTGGGCGCTTGAGGTTGAATCCCAGATAGGTGTAGTTGTTGCCGAGATATTTGTAGGTATTGTAGCGCGCCCGCAGGTCCTCGCGCGCCGGAAAGACGCGGGTGTACTGGACAGGCGTCAGGGACATCTGATCGAGACTGCCGGCACTGAGCTCCAGGAACTGGGCGGCGGGATCCGGCATGATGCGATAGTTGATGGCGGAGATCAGCGGCCTGCCGCCCGTGCTCAGCGGGTTGTCCTTCAGCGTGATGCGCTGGCCCGGAACCCAGTTGCCGAGCCTGTAGTAACTGCTGCCCACAGGCTGGCGCGAGAAGGGGGTAGCGTTGATATCCTGGCCCTTGAGGATATGGGCCGGCAGGATGGACAGCCCCGCCCAGGTGGACAGGGCCGGGGCAAAGCGTTCCTTGTAATGCACCACCACGGTGCGGGCATCCGGGGTTTCCAGTGACTTCACCAGGGTGTAATCACTGCCATAAGGTGTGTGGGTCTTTGGATCGATGATCGTCTGGAAGGTGTATTTGACGTCGGCGCTGGTCAGTGGCTTGCCGTCCGCCCAGCGAAGATCCGGCCGCAGCGTGAAGGTGATGCTCAGGCCGTCCGGGCTGATGCGCCAGTTTTGCGCGAGATCCCCTTCAAGCTCCAGATTGCGGTCATACTTGAGCAGGCTGTTGAAGAGGTAGCCGGCGATTTCATGCGAGGCGGAATCCGCGCCGATGAAAGGGATCAGATTGCTGGCGTCGGCGCCAACGGCATTGCGCAATTGGCCGCCACGGGCAGGCGGAAACGGTTCATCCAGACTGGCGGGGGTTGACCCGGGACCATTATCCTGCGCCTGACAGCCGGACAGCAGCATCAGGACGAGCAGGGATGGCCAGGAAAGTACGCCCTGCCTGGTCCTGATCATTTGTCCAGATAGACGATGATGCTGTCACCGGGCCGGAGTTGCCATTTTTCACTGATGCGGTTCCAGGTCAGCAACTCATGGAAGGCAACATTGAAGCGTCTGGCGATGCTCCAGAGGGTATCACCGATTTGAACGACATAGGTGACCTGCTTGCGCGGCATGGACTGACCCGGGAAGCGGCCATCGTTACCAGATCCTGCCGTGGCGCGCGGGGCGGCAATCGCGCCGAATCCGGTATTGCTGTCTGCCACAACCAATCTCTGGCCAGCACGAATCGGCTGGTCGGGATCGAGCCGGTTCCAGCGACGCAGGTCCTCCAGGGAGACATTGGCGTTCTGGGCGATGCGATAAAGGGTTTCGCCGGCCTTGACCACCACCTCGCGGACCTTGCTGGGGCTCTTGCTGGGCGCGCTATCACTGGCATCGGCAATCAGGCTGGTCGTTGTCCTGGTCTTTCCGTGCAGCAGGCGGGAAAGAAAGCCAGCGGAAACGCGCTCGGGTGTTTCTGAAGAAGCCAGCAGCGGGTTACGCGCAGTTTGCCCGGCATTGCCGGGGTTGGCTCTTTCGCCTGTCTGGCCGGGAAGGGATGCCAGGAAACTGCTGGGATAACGTACCGGGCCCTGGCGCACCAGCAGGGTCTCCCCTGCCCGGAAAGTCTTTCTCTCGCGAGGATTCTGCTTCTTGAGCTGCTCGACGTCCATGCCGTAGCGCTTTGCCACCGAGGCCAGGGTTTCCCCCTTGGCCAGCACGTGTCGTTCCCAGGGGGCCTTGTCTTCCGGGGCAAGTTCAGCCAGCGCCGTGGTGAAGTCCTTGAGCTTGTCCTTGGGAATCGCAAGCTGGAACTCGCGGTCTGGCGGCGTGGAAAACTGACGCAGGCCGGGATTCAGGCGCTTGAGCTCGTCCACCGGCATTTGCAGCAATGTCGCGGCCACGCCCAGATCAAGGGATTCCTGAATCGGCACCGCCGCGATCATCTCCTTTGCCGGGATGTCCGGCAGGGTGATGCCACAGAAGACCGGATCCTTTACCAGTTGCGCCAAGCCCAGCAGGCGCGGTACGTAGTCCCTTGTTTCCTTGGGCAGGTCCAGGCTCCAGAAGTCGGTGGGCAGGCCGGCCGCCGCATTCTTGCGTACCGCACTGCGTACCCGTCCCTCGCCGGCGTTATAGGCCGCGATCGCGAGATACCAGTCTCCGTCGAAGAACTTGTTCAGATAGCTGAGATAATCGAGCGCTGCATTGGTCGAGGAGGCGACGTCCCGGCGCCGGTCCATCCAGTCGTCGGCGCTGAGTCCAAAGCGTCCTGCGGTCAGGGGAATGAACTGCCAGAGCCCGGAGGCATGGCTGCGCGAGTAGGCAAAGGGATGAAAGCCGCTCTCGATGGCCGGTAGCAGCGCCAGTTCCATCGGCAGATTGCGGGCCTTTACTTCCTGGCTGACAGGATAGAGAAAGGGGCGGGCACGTTCGAAAATGGCCGTAATCAGCTTGGGACGCTGGCTGTAGTACTCGCGCCAGTAGTCCACTTCCGCACGATCGATTTCGCTGATCCCGAACCCGGGCCGCAACTGCTTCCACATCGTGTCGTCGCCGGATTTCACCGGCGCGGTGTTGGCCTGGGTTTGGGCGAGGGCGGCAATGTCTTCCCCGCGGACCTTCGACGTGCCGGGAGAACCGTCCCTTGCGGATGCGGGCTGACCGCTGACCACCGTGGTACTTGTTGCCTGTTGTCCGGATAGTTGGCCGGCTGCCGACATCTGGGCATTTTCCAGGGTCTGTGACGCCGTTGGCGAACTGGTGCTTTCGACATGAGCGCAGGCGCCCAGTCCGAGTGCGGGTATCAGAATCCACAAGGGACGCATTTATTTTCCTCCCAGAACCTCGACGATGCGGGCACGAGCCCAGTCCGGAATGGCAAAGTTGGCCAGAATCCTGGCTTCCGCCGGGCTGAGCAGGGCAAACTCACTGCCCCTGCCTGGCAAGCCACCAATCTCGATGCAGATCTCGTCGCTCTCGGTTCTTTCTATACGTTGTGTGTGTTGCTGGCTCGCACAAAGCCGCTGGCTCAGGCCGAGCAGGCGATGGAACGAGCGATAGGCGCCCAGGCCCGGCTCCCGGGTGAGCAGTAAGTAATGTCTGTTCTTTGAAACGCGGCCCCGGCCCAAATCGGTCAGCAGGCTGTATTTGTCGGTCTTCATGGATCAGTGGCTACTTGTGATGCATCCGGCCCATACCGAAATTTTTCTACTACTCCCCCGGCCGGGTGATGTCGAGAGACAAAGGCCCGAGATTGGAAGAGTATGCAGTTGGAATGCGCTTACCCGGGTATATATAGTTGAATGCCTGCCTTGCGGCAATGGCCGCTTCGCTAAAAGCTGTAAGGATCAGCTTGTTCTTGCCGGGATAGCTGGCGAGGTCGCCAATGACGAAAAGCCGGGGCTTTGGACTTTCCATGCTGTCCGGCTGGACGGGAATGCCACCCTGCTTGAGGGATAGATCCCATTCCTTGATGGGCCCGAGCGCCGCGCCATAGCCCAGCAGCGGCAGGAAGAGATCTGTCTCGACCTGGCGATCCGCAGTCCCATAGCCCTTGAGAACTGCCGAAGCCAGTGCCGGCTCGCCCTGCAGGGCACTGACCGTATAGGGCACATGGACGCGGATGCGTCCGCTCTGGCGCAAGTTCTGGAATGACTCTGTCTGGCCTGGGGCGGGTTCGAAGGCGTCCTTGCGATGCACGAGATTGACCTCGCAGGCGCCATGCCTGGCCGCGATGATGGCGGCTTCGACGGCCTGTGGGCCCGCGCCCTGGATCAGCACCCGCCGGTCCTGCCAGTCCCGCACCGATTGCGGATGATACAGGACTTCTCCGCGCGTCTCGAACTGTTCCAGTGCGGTGCAGCGCGGCTTCTTGGGCGCAAATGCGCCAATGCCGCCGGCCAGCACCACTGCCCGCGCCTGCCATTGGCGGGTCTGTGTACCCACGGTCCAGTTATCATCCCTGAATTCGAGCCTGCTGACCTGCTCGCCCCAGTGATAATCCGGCTCGAAGACCTCGGCCTGGATCTGTAGCTGCCTGACGAGATCCTGGGCCAGGATCTGCGGAATTCCCGGGATGTCGTAGATATATTTTTCCGGATAGAGGGCGCTGAGTTGCCCCCCGGCCTGGGGCAGGGCGTCGACCAGCAGACTGCGCATGCCGTGCATCCCGGCCTGAAAGATCATGTGCAGACCTGCCGGGCCACCGCCAATGATGATAATATCCGGATCTTTCCGCACGCTTGCTACCTCGACAGGGTGATTCATGACCGTTCGAACCCGTTTCGCTCCCAGCCCGACCGGCTATCTGCATATTGGTGGGGCCCGTACCGCACTCTACTCCTGGCTGCACGCCCGCCATCATGGCGGCCAGTTTGTGCTGCGCATCGAGGATACGGATCTCGAGCGGTCCACGCCAGAGTCCGTACAGGCCATTCTCGAGGGCATGGACTGGCTGGAACTGAACTGGGACGAGGGGCCATATTACCAGACCCAGCGCTTCGACCGGTATCGGGAGGTGATCCAGGCCTTGCTTGCCGAGAACAAGGCCTATCGTTGCTACTGCACGAAAGAAGAGCTTGAGCAGATGCGTGAGGGCCAGCGCGCCCGCGGTGAGAAGCCACGCTACAGTGGGCTCTGTCGGGACCGTCATGCGCCGCGCGAGGGTGTGGAGCCCGTGATCCGCTTTCGTAGCCCCGACGAGGGCGAGACCGTGGTGGATGACCTGATCCATGGCCGGGTGGTGTTTCGTAACAGCGAGCTGGATGACCTGATCATCGCCCGCGGCGATGGCACCCCGACCTACAACTTCACGGTGGTGGTGGACGACTGGGATATGGCGATCACCCATGTCATTCGCGGTGACGATCATCTCAACAACACGCCGCGCCAGATCCAGATCCTCCAGGCCCTGGGGGCAACGCCGCCGACCTACGCGCATGTGCCGATGATCCTGGGGCCGGACAAGCAGAAGATGTCCAAGCGCCATGGCGCGGTGAGCGTGGTGCAGTATCGCGATGAGGGCTACCTGCCCGAGGCCCTGCTGAATTATCTGGTGCGGCTGGGCTGGTCGCATGGGGATCAGGAAGTGTTTTCGATGGCCGAGATGATCGAGTACTTCCGCATCGAGAACGTGAACAAGGCGGCCTCGGTGTTCAACCCGGAGAAACTGCTCTGGTTGAATGCGCATCACATAAAGCACGCGGACCCGGCGCGGCTGGCCGAACGCCTGCGGCCGTTTCTGGCCAGGCTCGGAGCCGGGAACCTGGATGGCGGCCCTGACCTGGTCGAAGTGGTCAGAATCCAGCAGGAGCGGGCCAGGACCCTGGTGGAAATGGCGGAGAACAGCCGCTTTTTCTATCTGGCGCCCACCGAGTACGAGCCCAAGGATGCTGCCAAGCATTTGAACTCGGAAGCGCTTCCAGTGATCGAAGCCCTCAGGGAGCGGCTGGGCCAGCAGGATGACTGGCGGCCCGAGTCCCTGCATGAGCAGATCAACGCGCTGGCTGAATATTTACAGGTAAAGCTGGGCAAGGTAGCCCAGCCCCTGCGCGTGGCCCTGGCCGGACGTGCGGTCTCGCCACCCATCGACATGACCCTGTCCTTGCTGGGCAAGGCGGAAACGCTGGCCCGCCTGGATCAGGCTTTGCATCATATTGGATCAACGGCTGATTAGGACGCCTTCCTGCGTCCTCCCTCCGCCCGGGCCCTGAGTTAGAACCTTTGTCTAGAACCTTTGTCGGAATTGCTTGTCCAAGTGCGCATAGCTTGCGTGAATTCTCATCCTTTTGAGCGCCCAGTCACTGGAGCGTCCCTGTACAGGAGAAGGATATGGCCAGAACCGCTTATCCAAAGCTTTCCCAGGAGAAATATCCCACCATCGACCCCAAGGTCGAGATGAGTGCTGCGGAGGCAAAGAAGATTCTCGATTACCTGGATACCCAGGATTATGCCGCGGATGCTGCCCTGCGCATCAACGTTGCCGAGTTTCACCAGCTGCTGTCCTGCTTCGTGTCGCTGTATGTCGAGTGCAAGCAGGCCCAGGAGGCGGATGCCGCCATCCATTAGGCAATGGAAGACACATGAAAGCCCACCCGCTCAGGCGCGTGGGCTTTTTCGTTTCTACAGGCTCAGGAAGCGAGCTGCTACAGAGAGTATCCCGCGATCAGTGCCAGGATCAGCAGAACGACGCCGACCCAGAGAATGATTGGCTTGGATAAGGTGCTTCTGCCTGGGCTGTGCCTGGATGGCATGGAGTTCGCTGCCATGCCGTCTGCAGGTCCGGGAATGTCGTTGACCCCCATGTTCATTTCCCGATCCTCTCCATCCTCCGCGACGTTGGTGCCTGAGTGGCCATGCTTGTTCATGGATTGCTCCTCTGAAGGATAAGGATGGTACCGTGCAAGTTTTGGAGTGGCGTGCCTCGGGGAAGTTCCTGCGAGCGGCATCCAGGGGGATGGCTACTCAGGTTGACTTATCCTGATCGGCATCCGATATTTGTAGGATAAACATAACAAGTACAACTGGGGGAAGCCATGGGCAATGGAGCCGGTTTCGCGGAGGAAGATGTGCTTGTCCGGCAGCTTGCGGACGACCGGTTTCAGGCGGGTTTCAGGCTTGCCGCGGTCGGACTGGCACATGCCGGACCGGATGGGCGCCTGCTCGAGGTCAATGGGACGTTTGCCAGCCTGCTCGGCAGGTCTGTCGAGGACCTGACAGGATGCTTGCTTGCAGAGCTGCTGCACCCGGAGGATCTTGGCGTGATGGATGAGTTGGCTGGCCTGCATTTCCAGGGCCAGCGGCAGACCTCCCTGGTTCTGCGCCTGCATCACCGGGATGAGGGCTGGTTGTGGGCAAGATTGGCGGTTTCCCTACTGTCCGGACCCTGTGGTGAACTTCTATGCTATATCCTGGCCCTGGAGGATGGGACCGCATGGCGACAGATCGAGCGGGCCCTGCAACGGACCACCATCTGCCGTGACAGGATTCTGGGGCACGCCAGCAACGCCATTTTCATTCTGGATGGCGCGGGCAGCTTTACCAGCGGAAATCCTGCAGGGCAGGGGATGACCGGGTTCTGCATGGATGATCTGGCTGGCCGGCATTTTTCCGCCCTCTGGCCCGAGGCTGAGTGGCCGAGGATCGAGCAGGTGTTTGGAGAGGTCCTGAGCGCCGGAAGGCCGGCCAGCCTGTCTGAAGTCCGCCTGCAGCATCGCGAGGGCTATCCGGTCACCGTCAGTCTGTATCTCGATCCGGTGCTGGAAGCGGGGCAGGTGATGCGGCTGATCTGCGTGCTCAATGCCCCGGCGGCCCAGCCGCTCCATGATTACCAGCGTGTCGAAGACGAGATTCGCCGGCTGAACGTGGAGCTCGAGCAGCGGGTCTCCGAGCGCACGGCCCAGCTCAGCGCGGTCAACCAGGAACTGGAAGCCTTCTGTTACTCCGTTTCCCACGATCTGCGCGCGCCCTTGCGCGCCATCAATGGCTTCAGCCAGGCGCTCGCGGAAGACTGCAAGGGCGCCCTGTCCAGAGAGGGCGAGCTGCATCTGGGCCGCATCTGCCAGGCTACCCAGCGCATGGGGCAGTTGATCGAGGACCTCCTGAAGCTTTCCCGGATGACGCGTAGCGAGATGTGCCGGGAGTGGGTGAATCTGAGCACCCTGGCGCGCAGTATCTGCGCCGATTTGCGCACCCGCCAGCCGGAGCGGCAGGTGGCGTGCGTCATTGCCCCCAATGTGGTCGCGCACGGCGATCCCCGGCTCCTGCACATCGTGCTGGAAAACCTGCTGGGCAACGCCTGGAAATTCACTGGCAAGAAGCCCGCTGCGAGCGTGGAGTTCGGCAGCAGCATCATCGATGGCCGGCGTACATTCTTTGTGCAGGACGATGGAGCCGGCTTTGACATGAACTACGCCGACAAGCTCTTTGGTGCCTTTCAGCGGCTGCACGGATACAATGAATTCGAAGGCACCGGCATCGGGCTGGCGACCGCCCAGCGCATCATTCATCGTCATGGTGGTCAGATCTGGGGAGAGGGGGAGATTGGCAAGGGCGCCACTTTCTACTTTACCGTCAAGGACTGCGTGGATCGTTGATGCCTCTCGGCCTTGGGCCCCATATTCGAGGAGAAGCCTTGTCCTGCCAGGAATTCAGCCTGATCCGCCACATCATGGCCGAGCATGCGGGTGCCCGGCGCGCTGATGTCGATGTCGGCATCGGTGATGATGCTGCCGTGCTGCATTGCCCGGACCCTGGGCAGGACCTGATCAGCAGCGTGGACACCCTGGTGGCCGGCCGGCATTTCTTTGCGGATGCCGATCCTGCCGGGCTGGGCCACAAGGCCCTGGCGGTCAACCTCAGCGACCTGGCGGCCATGGGTGCCAGGCCTGCCTGGGCGCTGCTCAGTCTTTCCCTCCCGGACAAGGCGCCGGAAGGTCTGAATGATTGCTGGCCAGGCTGCTGGTTGCAGGCCTTCATGACTGGCATGGATGCCCTGGCCCAAAGGCACGGGGTTGGCATCGTGGGTGGCGACACGGTGGCCTGTGATACGCTCCAGATCAGCATTACCGCGCTAGGCTGGGCGGCCAGGGGGCGGGCCATCAGGCGATCCGGCGCGCAGCCGGGGGACCGGATCTGGGTATCCGGCTCCTTGGGCGGAGCGGCTGCTGCCCTGCGAACCATTTATGCCGAAAGGGTTCAGACAGAATTCCTGCCGATCCAGTGGCGTGCGGCGGAATGGCATTATTTGTGTCAGCGCCTGGAACGGCCCGAACCGCGGCTGGCGCTGGGTCAGGCCTTGCTTGAAGAGGGGCTGGCGCATGCCATGCTGGACATTTCCGATGGCTTGCTGGCAGATCTCGGGCATTTGCTGGCGGCATCCGATGCCCATGCCCGGCTTGAGTTGGGGGATCTGCCCCTCGCGGAACCGCTGCGCAGGCTGCGGCCCAGCGCGCCAGACCTGGTGCGCGAGCTGGCTCTGGCTGGGGGAGATGACTATGAACTGTGTTTCACGGCGCCCGCAAGTGCGGATGCTGAGCTCGCAGCGCTTGCTGCCCGGCTCGACCTGCCCTTGAGCTGCGTCGGCCGGATTACAAATATTGGTGGCGCGCCTGGCCAGAACCCGCTGGCCGACGCCCGTCACCGAATGGAGCTTTGGGAAGGCGATGTGCGCCTGCCCATGCCCGAGCGCCTTGGTTATGAACACTTCACCGCGTCCTAGTCACTGGTCGCACTGGCTGGCCACCGGCTTTGGCAGCGGGCTGGTGCCCTGGATTCCGGGCACCGTCGGCACCATCACCGCCATTCCCCTGTATCTGCTGCTGCAACCCAACTGGGTGCTTTATACCCTGGTACTCATTGGCATGATGATGCTGGGCCCCTGGATTTGCGCCAGAACCGCGCATGATTTTGGCGGAGTGGATACCGAAAACATCGTCAGGCGCCTGAAACTGGCCTCGGACCATCAGGCCATCGTCTGGGATGAGTGGGTCGGGTTGCTGATCACGCTCTGGACGGTACCCTTTACGATCAAATCGCTGGTTCTCGGCTTTGTCCTGTTCCGGTTCTTCGATATGGTCAAGCCCTGGCCGATCTACTGGTTCGACCGCAATGTCCACGGTGGTCTGGGCACCATGCTGGATGATGTGCTGGCGGGCATCGGCGCGGCCCTGGCCCTGCATTATCTGTTGCCATACTGGCCATGAACAAATCCGCGCGAATTCTTCTTTCGGTTGCCCAGGCGGATGCCGCCATGCTGGCCCGGCGTCTGGCCGCAAGGCTGGAGCTCTCGGGGGTACCGACCCGGGTCGAGATCAGTGCCTGCCTGCAGGCACAGGAGGAGCAGATCGGGGTTGCGCTCGGTGATTTCCAGGGTCTGGCCACCTGGCTGGCGCAGCCGAACCGCCATCATTTTTCCCCGCTCGACTGGTTGGGCATGCGGGCATTTTGCGATCAGCAATTCCCTTTGGATCACGCTGTCCATACCGTTTTGAAGGCGGTGTGCGAGCAGGGCATCATGGTAACGCCAGGCGAGTACTGGCACCTGGGTGGGACGTCGGGAGAAGGCTTGCTCCTGGATTTCGCACCACCAGAATTGGCGCTGGTGCAGGCCCTGCAGGCGCGCGGTGAGACCCTGGCCCTGGCGGAATCCTGTACCGGCGGCGGGCTGGCAGCGCGCATCACCAATGTCCCGGGGGCCTCGGCTGTGTTCCAGGCTGGCCTGGTCACCTATGGCAATGATGCCAAGCAAGCACTGCTGGGCGTGCAAGCGGAAACGCTGGCCCGCATGGGCGCGGTCAGCGAGCCGACGGCGCTGGAGATGCTGGCGGGTGCCCTGCGGCAGGCGGAATGGGCTGCCGCCATTACCGGCATCGCCGGGCCCGGGGGCGCGACGCCTGGCAAGCCGGTGGGGACGGTCTGTATTGCCTGGGGGCGGCGTCAGGGCCCGCAATGTGTGGATACCTTTCATTTTCCGGGTGATCGCTGGGCGGTGCGCCACGCCGCCGGCAATGTCGCCCTGGGCAGATTGCTGGAGCTGATCCATGAACCTGCCGGGTAACTATTTCATCACCGCCTGGGTGCCGCCCGAGTTGCAGGACTGGATCCGGCGCGAGGCCATGCCAAGGCTGCCCTTGCATGGATCCTTGCCGCGCGGGCTCTATCTGGAAGCGCCCTTTCGTTGGCATCTCACCCTGCGTTATCTGGGAGGCGTCGGTGCTGAATGCATGCCCTGCATCGAGCAGGCGCTTGCAGGATTGGCATTCAAAACTTTCCCTGTTGCCGTGAATTTTGATATAATTGGCTGCTTCCAGAAGGGCAGGATTGCCTGGCTTGGCCCCCGCGAGCCCGTTCCGGCGCTCGCTGAATGTGTCACTCAATTGAACGAAAACCTGTCAAATTGCGGTTTCAAGCTTGAAAATCGTTCTTTTCGCCCCCATATAACACTGGTTCGTTCCCCGCAATCCTGGCCTTGTCAGCGCGTGAATCTTCCCGGTGTTGGTTGGTCGATCGATCAGTTTCATCTCGTGCGTTCGTTGCATGGACAGTATCGGACCGAAGCATCCTGGCCCTTGCGGGACAGTCTCAACAAGGAGTAGTGACTCAATGGATGATCAAAAGCAAAAGGCCCTGCAAGCCGCACTGGGGCAGATCGACAAGCAGTTCGGCAAGGGCGCGGTCATGCGCATGGGAGATGCCAAGGCCGTCAAGGACATTCAGGTCTATTCCACGGGCTCACTGACCCTGGATATCGCGCTGGGTGTCGGTGGTCTGCCGCGCGGTCGCGTGGTCGAGATCTATGGCCCGGAATCGTCCGGCAAGACCACGCTGACCCTGCACGCCATTGCCAGTTGCCAGGCCCAGGGCGGCGTGGCGGCCTTCATTGATGCCGAGCACGCGCTGGACCCGATCTATGCCCAGAAACTGGGTGTCAATCTGGATGATCTGCTGATCTCCCAGCCCGATACCGGCGAGCAGGCCCTGGAAATCGCCGACATGCTGGTGCGCTCGGGTGCCGTGGATCTGGTCGTGGTGGATTCGGTGGCGGCGCTGACGCCCAAGGCCGAGATCGAGGGCGACATGGGTGACTCCCACGTGGGTCTCCATGCCCGGCTGATGAGCCAGGCCCTGCGCAAGCTCACGGGCAACATTTCCCGCACCAACACCCTGGTGATCTTCATCAACCAGATCCGCATGAAGATCGGCGTGATGTTCGGCAGTCCGGAAACCACCACCGGCGGCAATGCGCTCAAGTTCTACGCCTCGGTGCGCCTGGATATCCGCCGTATCGGCGCAATCAAGAAGGCCGATGAGGTGATCGGCAATGCCACGCGCGTGAAGGTGGTCAAGAACAAGGTTGCGCCGCCCTTCCGCGAGGCCGAATTCGACATACTTTATGGCGAAGGTGTTTCCAAGGCCGGCGAGCTGGTGGATATGGGCGTCAAGTTCAACATCATCGAAAAGAGCGGCGCCTGGTACAGTTACAACGGTGACCGGATCGGCCAGGGGCGTGACAACGTCCGTCAGCTCTTCAAGGATCGCCCGGAACTGGCGGCCGAAATCGAGGCCAAGATCCGCGCTGCGGTGCAGAACAAGCCCCTGCCGGTGGTGGAGCCGCCGCTCGGGGCCAATGTGGCTGAAGAGGATCTGGCTGAAGTCTGAGGCTTGAGCGCCAACCGCACGGGAGGTGATTGCAGGTGCCTTTTCAAAAGCGATCCAGCACCCAGGAAGAAGCCGCCCCGATGGGGGCGGCGACGGCCCGCAACCGGGCGCTGAACTGGCTTGCCCGGCGCGAACACAGCAGCCAGCAGATGCGTCAGAAGCTATCGCGCATCGGCTGTCCGGAAGATGTGACTGAAACCCTGATTCGCCAGCTTGGCGAGGAAGGGCTGCTCAGTGATCAGCGTTATGCGGAGATGCTGTCGCGTACCCGCTTCAACCGCGGTTTTGGTCCGGCCCGGGTGCGTGCGGAGTTGCGCAGCCAGGGCGTGGATGACGAAACCATTGCCCAGTATGCAGATATTGATGAGCATACCCTGCTGCAACAGGCGCGCACGGCGCTGGAAAAGCGCTTTGGCGGCTTGCGCGCTCAGGATCAGAAAAGCCGCGCCCAGCAGGCCCGTTTCCTGGCCTACAAGGGTTTTCCATCGGACCTGATCTTTCGCGCGATTTCCGGCGAGGGGGATCCGGACTAGCTGTTTTCCGATTCTGGCCCCAGTCGCCATATCCGATCCCTTTTTGTTACACTCAAAGGCAGTTTACAGACTGCCTTTTTTTGCGCCCGAGAGCCAAACCATGCGCGTTGCCGACATTCGACAGAATTTCCTGCAGTTCTTTGCTGATCAGGGCCACGAGAAAGTGCCCTCCAGCCCCCTGGTGCCCAAGAACGATCCCACCCTGCTGTTTACCAATGCCGGCATGGTGCAGTTCAAGGATGTCTTCCTGGGCCTGGAAAGCCGCCCCTATCAGCGCGCGGTGAGCGTGCAGCGCTGCATGCGCGCTGGTGGCAAGCACAACGATCTGGAAAATGTCGGTTATACCGCCCGGCATCACACCTTTTTCGAAATGCTGGGGAATTTCTCCTTTGGCGATTACTTCAAACGCGACGCCATCCGGTTTGCCTGGCGCTTCCTGACCGAAACCCTCGGCCTGCCCCCGGAAAGGCTCTGGGTGACGGTCTATCAGGAAGACGATGAAGCGGCGGCCATCTGGCTGGACGAAATGGGCATCGATCCGGCGCGTTTCTCCCGCTGTGATGCGAAAGACAATTTCTGGAGTATGGGCGACACCGGCCCCTGTGGCCCCTGTTCGGAGATCTTCTTTGATCATGGCCCGCATATCCCCGGTGGTCCTCCCGGCAGTGAAGATGCCGACGGGGATCGCTACGTCGAGATCTGGAATCTGGTGTTCATGCAGTATGACCGGGATTCCGACGGCAAGCTGACCCCGCTACCCAAGCCCTCGGTGGATACCGGCATGGGGCTGGAGCGCTTGGCTGCCGTGCTGCAGGGCGTGCACAACAACTACGACACCGACGTGTTCCAGCCCGCCATTCAGGCGGCGGCCAGCCTGGCCGGTCTGCGTTATGGCGAGGACGCCAAGCTGGATACCTCGTTGCGGGTGCTGGCCGATCACATCCGTTCCTGCAGCTTTCTGATCACCGATGGCGTGATGCCCGCCAACGAGGGACGTGGCTATGTGCTGCGGCGCATCATCCGGCGCGCCATCCGTCATGGCCACAAGCTCGGCCTGCGGGAGATCTTCTTCTATAAACTCGTGGGGCCGCTCTGCGACAGCATGGGTGCTGCCTATCCCGAGCTACTGGCAGCGCGGGCGGATGTCGAAAAGGTGCTCAAGCTCGAGGAAGAGCGTTTCCTGGAGACCCTGGAAAATGGCCTGAAGCTGCTCGACGAGGTGATTGCCGGGCTCGGGGATGCTCGCACCCTGCCAGGGGATGCTGTGTTCAAGCTGTATGACACCTTTGGCTTTCCGGTGGATCTGACCGGCGACATCGCCCGCGAGCGTGGCCTGACGGTGGATGAGGCGGGCTTTGAAGCCGCCATGTCTGAGCAGAAGAATCGCTCGCGCGCCGCCTGGTCGGGCAGTGGCGAGGTCAAGGCCGAGAATGTCTATCACGACCTGCGCGCGCGCATGCAGCCGGTCGAGTTTTTTGGCTATGAGCAGCTCGATGTCGAGGCCGAGGTGGTGGCCATCCTGCGCGATGGCGAACTCGTAGATCAGCTTGGTGTCGGCGAAAGTGGCGCTGTAATACTGGATCGCACGACCTTTTACGGCGAGTCCGGCGGTCAGGTGGGCGACCAGGGCGCCCTGCTCTGGGATGCGGGCCGCTTTGCCGTGGAGAATACGCAAAAGCCCCTGCCGGATCTCTTTGTGCATGTCGGTCGGCTGGAAAGCGGTTCCCTGCGGGTGGGCCAGCGTCTGACGGCGCACGTCGATGAACAGGCCCGTCTCGATACTGCCTACAATCATTCCGCCACCCACCTTCTGCACGCAGCGCTCAAAACCGTGCTCGGTGGCCATGTGCGCCAGATGGGCTCGCTGGTGGCGCCTGACCGCCTGCGCTTTGATTTTGCGCACTTTGCGCCCCTGAGCCAGGAAGAACTCTTGCGCGTCGAGGATCTGGTCAACGCCGAGATCCGCGCCAATGCCGAGGCCGAGACGCAAGTCATGCCCATCGATGAGGCAATCGCCAGTGGGGCGGCTGCGCTGTTTGGCGAGAAATACGGCGATACCGTGCGGGTGGTGCGCATGGGGGACTTTTCCAGCGAGCTCTGTGGCGGCACGCATGTGCGGCGAGTCGGGGACATCGGCCTTTTCAGGATCATCAGCGAATCGGGCGTTGCCTCCGGTACCCGGCGCATCGAGGCCGTGACCGGCCGCATGGCGCTGGCGATGGTGCGCGAAAAGGAGGCATTGCTGCGCCAGGTCGCGGATCTTCTGAAGGCCAGTCCGCAGGATGCCGCCAAGCGTCTGGAAGGCCTGCTGGAGCAGCACCGCCAGCTCGAACGCCAGATCGAGCAGATCCGGGCCAAGGCCGCCGCCAGCCAGGGGGACAATCTGGCGGATAGGGCGATCAGCCTGAAAGGGGTTAAAGTGCTGGCAGCGCAACTCGATGGCGCGGACGCCAAAACCCTGCGCAATACCCTGGACCAGCTCCGTGACAAGCTCGGCAATTCGGCCATCGTGCTGGCGGCGGTGCAGGGCGACAAGGTGAGTCTGGTGGCCGGCGTCAGCAAGGATCTCAGTAGCCGCATCCCGGCTGGTGACCTGGTCAATTTCGTGGCTCAGCCCTTGGGCGGCAAGGGCGGCGGCCGGCCGGACATGGCTCAGGCCGGTGGCAGCAATCCGGAAAAGCTGCCGGATATCCTCTCCCAGGTGCCGGCCTGGATCGAAAACCTGCTCGGTTAAACGCGCCAGGCTGGCTTGGCTTGGCTTGGCTTGTAGCGTGGCGGGGATCATGCGCGGTGCCTCCGGGCACCGTTATTACCGACAAACCGTGGAGGCTGGCCATGCGTGTCCTGCTGTGGATTGGTATCTTTCTCGTTGCCCTGGGCCTGCTGGCCTGGCTGGTGTTCAAGATCACGATCCGGTTGGCCATGCTGCTTTTCCTGGCCGGTGTGGCCTTCATTGTCTGGGGAGGCTTCAAGCTCAGCCGGATGGGACGCGAAACCTAATACCGGGCGCATGCAGGTTCCGCAGCCTGGGTCCAAACGGCCATTCGAGCCGGATCTGGCTTTTGCGCGCATTGCCGAGGCGGTCCAGCCCTTTCCAAAGGCCGCCCTGTTCGAACTCGCGGATGAGGGGTTTCGTTCGCCGTTCGAGCAACTACTGGCCTGCATCATTTCCATTCGCACCCGCGATGAGACCACCCTGCCGGCCGCAAGACGTCTTTTCGCCCTGGCCCGTACGCCTGCGCAATTGCTTGCACTCGATCCCGCGGCGATCTATGCGGCCATCCTCCCTGCCACCTTTCACGAAACCAAGGCGCGTCAGATGCGCGCCATCGCGGCAGCCATCGAGGCGGATCATGGGGGTGAACTGCCCTGTGCTCGGGATACCCTGCTATCATTTCAGGGGGTCGGCCCGAAATGTGCCAATCTGTCGCTTGGCATCGCCTGTGGTTTGCCCCTGATCAGCGTCGATATCCACGTTCACCGGGTGGTCAACCGCTGGGGCTATGTGCAGGCCAAAACACCTGAGCAAACCCTGGTCCAGCTCGATGCCCGGCTGCCCATGGCCTTTCGGGTGGCAATCAACCGCTTGCTGGTGCCCTTTGGCAAGCACATCTGTACCGGGCAGCTGCCCCGTTGTTCAAGCTGCCCGGTACTGGATATGTGCCAGCAGATTGGTGTCAACAGGCATCGTTGAGACAGTTTCAGCCAGAAACTTGATCGCATCAGCAGCAAGAGGAGGTGGTTTTGGATTATCTGAATCAGATCGATTTCCTGCAGGCCAATGTATATGGCAACACTTACGCGCAGTGGCTGGTTGCTGGACTGGTGTTCCTGCTGTCCTGGGGGGGGCTGCGTTACCTGAAGGGTATGCTCGTCGACCGCCTGAGTGTGCTGGCGCGCGGTACGAGCACGGACCTGGATGACTTTGCCGTCAGCCTGTTGCAGGGCGTCAAGGGGTTCTTCCTCATCATTCTCTCCCTGGCCATCGCAACGATGGTCCTCAATCTGCCGCCAGCGAAGACGGACATCATTCATACCCTGGCGGTGATCGCGGTACTGATCCAGGCGGCATTCTGGGGCACGGCCTTCATTGATTTCCTGCTCAATCGTCAGGTCAGCAATCGCGGCGTCGAAACGGATGGCGGCGCGATCATGACCATGCGTGCTGTGGGATTCATAGGAAGGATGGTGCTGTGGGTGGTCATTGTCCTGTTGATCCTGGACAATTCAGGCGTTGATGTGACGGCCCTGGTGGCCAGTCTTGGTATCGGTGGCGTGGCGGTGGCGCTGGCGGTGCAGAACATCCTGAGTGATCTCTTCGCATCGCTGTCGATCGTGCTCGACAAACCCTTCGTGATTGGAGATTTCATTACCGTGGGCGACATGGCGGGAACCGTCGAGTACATCGGGATGAAGTCGACGCGGGTACGTAGTCTCTCGGGTGAGCAGATCGTTTTTTCCAATGCCGATATCCTCAAGGGCCAGATCCGCAATTACAAGCGCATGTTCGAGCGCCGGGTGGTGCTGCAGTTTGGCGTCACCTACCAGACCCCGCAGGAAAAACTGGCAGCCATGCCAGGCTGGATTCGCAAAATCGTGGAGGCCCAGGACAAGACCCGGTTCGATCGGGCGCATCTGGCCGGCTTCGGTAATTCCGCGCTGAACTTCGAGGTGGTGTACTTCGTGCTCGATCCGGACTACAACGTGTATATGGATATCCAGCAGGCCATCGATCTGGGCATCATCGAGGTCTTTGCCCGGGAAAAGGTCGAGTTTGCCTATCCGACCCAGACCCTGTTCGTGCAGGGCAGCGGGGGTGAAATTGCAGTAGCGCGCGAGTCCAGGGCGCTCGGTCGCTGATCATTAGAACAAGGGAGACTTCATGAGATTGCTGCTGCGCTGGCTGGTCAATGGCTTGATGCTCTTGCTGGTTGCCTATCTGTTTCCTTCGATTTCACTGACCGGCCCGTTTTCCGCACTGTTCACGGCACTCCTGCTGGGCCTGGTCAACGCCTTGATCCGTCCCGTGTTGCTGGTGCTGACCCTGCCGATCACTGTGCTGACCCTGGGCTTGTTTACCCTGGTGATCAATGGGTTGTTGTTCTGGTTCGTATCCGCCCTGGTGCCGGGCTTCCATGTGGCGGGGTTCTGGTCGGCTTTTTGGGGGGCTCTGGTGTACAGTATTCTTTCCTGGGCGGCCAGCGCCCTGATCGTCGAACGCGACCGTTGAGGCGGCGCGCCTGCATAGCGAGGTTTGCATGATCCTGATTCTTGCCCCTGATACTGATCCCAAAGGCGCCGCTTTCAAACAGCTCATGGACTATGTCGAGCGCCTGCCCAAGGTGAGGGCGCGCGTCCATGTCGAGCAGGGCACTCAGCATACCCTGACCGAGATCTACCTCATCGGTGACACCGCCAGCCTGAATCTCGCCGACATGCAGGGCCTGCCCTGCGTGGACCGGGTGGTGCGCGTCTCGGAGGAGTATCGCATCCTCGGTCGGCACAAGGACGATCAGCGGCCCACCGGCTTTGACTATAACGGCGTACATTTCGGCCAGGACAATCTCAATGTCTTCGCCGGGCTCTGCGCCGTGGACAACCCCGAGCACGTCGAGCAGATGATGCGGGCCCTGCAGGCCGAGGGCCAGGTCTGCACCCGCATGGGCGCCTACAAGCCGCGCACCAGTCCCTATGCCTTCCAGGGGCATGGCAAGGCCTGTCTGCCTTACGTCTTCGAGCTGGCCGGCAAGTATGGCATCAAGGTCATTGCCATGGAGGTCACGCACGAGTCGCATGTCGAGGAGATCCGCGAGGCGCTTAGGCAGACCGGCAATCCGACCGGGGTGATGCTGCAGATCGGCACGCGCAACACCCAGAACTTCGAGCTGCTCAAGATCGTCGGCCGCCAGCAGGAATTTCCGGTGCTCCTGAAGCGCGGCTTCGGCATCACGCTCGAAGAGTCGCTCAATGCCGCGGAATATCTCGCGAGCGAGGGCAATGCCCGGGTGATCTTCGGCCTGCGCGGCATGAAGAGCAACATGGGCGACCCGCACCGCAACTTCGTCGACTTTGCACAGGTGCCGGTGGTCAGGCGACTGACCCGCATGCCGGTGTGCATCGATCCCTCGCACTCGGTGGGTTCGCGCGACCGGGCGCCGGATGGCATTCTCGATGTGATGCATGTGGTGGCCCAGGGCGTGATTGCCGGCGCCAACATGATCCTGGTGGATTTCCATCCCAACCCGGCCAAGGCCCTGGTGGACGGCCCCCAGGCCCTGCTGCTCGAAGAGCTGCCCTATTTCCTGGAAGACGTGCGCATCGCGCGCGAGGCCTACGAACAGCGTGTGGCGCTGACCCGGCGTTTTCGGGTCGAGCATCCGGACTGATCAGGGCTCGGCGTGGTTTTCCACCAGCTTGTAGCCGCTGCCGTGAATGGTGAGGAGATAGCGCGGATTGGCCGGATCCGGCTCGATCTTCTTTCTCAGGCGCAGGATGAAGTTGTCCACCGTGCGGGTGACGATCTCGCGCTGATGGCCCCAGATCTCGATCAGGAGCACGTCGCGCGAGATGACCTGGCCGGCATGATCCACGAAGTACCTGAGCAGTTCGAATTCTCGCGCGCTGGCCTCTAGCGGGTAGTTATCCCGCTGCATCTGCTGGCGCACGAAATCCACCTCGCAGGCACCGACCCGCACGTTGCGATTGCTGGCGGGCGCAGGGCGGTAACGCCTTAGCTGGGCATGGATGCGCGCGAGCAGTTCGCGCAGGCCAAAGGGCTTGACGACGTAATCATCCGCGCCCATCTCCAGCCCCAGCACCTTGTCGATTTCCTGGCCGCGCGCGGTCAGCATGATGATGGGGGATTCGATGCCCTCGGCGCGCATGCGCCGGCACAGGTCCAGCCCGTTGCCGTCGGGCAGCATCAGATCCAGTACGATCAGGTCCGGGCCTAGCTGCAGGGCGCTCTCGAATCCGGCCTTGGACGTGGCCGCACTTTCAATCAGATAACCCTCCACCTCAAGATTGTCCTGCAATCCCATGCGCATGGCAGGGTCGTCCTCGATGATCAGAATGCGGGGCTTAGGCATGGGGGTTTCCTGAAGCAAGGCCTGAATAGAAGGGAAAACTCAACAGAATGCGCAAGCCGGGCCGATCCTGCGGTTGATCGAGCAGAAAGTCCGCATGGTGTGCCGCGGCGATCCGGTCCACCAGGGCAAGCCCCAGGCCCGTGCCACGTCCGGAAGGAGATATCTGGCCCCGGTAGGCGGCCTTGCGGATGCGCTGGATTTCGGCGCGCGGGATGCCGGGGCCATAATCCACCACTTCCAGCTCCACCCGGTTCTGCCTTTCCTGCAGCCGGACGTCGACCCGCCCTCCAGCATTGGCGTACTTGACGGCATTGTCCAGCAGATTCAGCAGAATCTGCGTGATGCCATGGCGGTCATGTGCCACCGGCTGGAGGCAGGGCCCGATCTGCCGGCGCAACTGCATGCCGTTTTCGGACAGGTGCGGTGTGTAGCGATCCAGGACTTCATTGACGGTGCTGACGAGATCCAGATCCGCCAGTTCATAGATCCTGGCGCCACTGTTGAGCCGCGAAAAGTCCAATACCCCGCCGATGATGCGCGTGAGGCGTTCGGATTCGCGCAGGATGGTCTGGTGATATTCATGGATGCGCTCGGGGTCGCGGACCCGCTGCAGGTAGAGCGTTTCGGCAAACATGCGGATCAAGGCCAGCGGGGTCTTCAGCTCATGCGAGACGCTGGCGACAAACTGGCTGCGCATGCTGACCAGGGCGTGCTCCTGGCGCAGCTCCCACCAGGCAGCCAACACCGCCAGCAGGATCACCAGCAATACGCCGGCGGCGATGCCGAGCAGGGTCCAGTTGGGATGACTCAAGAGACCGTGGATTTTGCCCGGATCGGGTACATACACCAGATGCCAGCCTGGCAAGTAGCGGGCCAGCGGAAAATAGAGTGCCTGCTGGCTGCTGCGGCTGTCCACCGGTGCCAGCCAGACCCGTCCGCCATGTTCGCGGGTGAAGTCCGCAAACAGCGGGGCAAGATGTTGCGAGATCAGCCGGTTGACATTGAAGCGCAACAGGATGAAACCGTCCTCGTGACGGGGATCGAGATCGGCAATGGGCTGATAGGCGAACAGGGCATAGCGCCCGGCTACCGGCTCGATGAATGTGTGCGGTGAAAAGCGGGGACTGCGCTGACCGCTGCTTTCCTGGGCTGTGTATTCTTCCTGGACGCGGCCCGCCAGCCAGGCATCCAGATGTTTCTCGTGATCGGAGCGGGGCGGCGGGAATCTTTGTGTCAATTGCATGTGCTGATTCAGCAGGAGCACCTGTTCAACAGACGAGAAGTGCTGGCGCAGCACGGCGATGCGGTCATCATCCACTTCTTCCAGCGGAACATTCTTGAGGACCAGGAACGGCGACTCGATGGCGTTTCCGAGTACCGTTTCTGTCTGGCTGGACAGCAGGGCCAGGGATTGCTGCTGATTGGCCTTGAGGGTCTGGACGAGCAGGGCGCGCTCGCCGCGCAGGGTGTAGAAGGTGAAACCCAGCACGCTCAGAATGGCGAGTACCAGGACCAGCAACAGCAATAGGGGGGAGCGCCAGTGGCTGGACCAGCCCGGGCGTGCGGGGGGAACGATATCTTGCCACTTGGGCGTGGGCAGGGGGGTGGACATGGTTGATGATGTCAGGATGCCTTGACCCGGTGCGAGTTATCCTAGCACGTTTCATTGCTGAAACCGTCAGCGTCGATGAATGGGGGGCATTGCGCCCCCCGGAAAGACCTCAGCCTTTGGCGCCAGCCTTGGTGGACTGCTTGTGGCTGGTTTTTTCGTGAGAAATCTTTTTGGCATGTGACGCTTTCTGGTGGACGGCCTTGGCTGCCGAGGGCTTGCCGGCCTCGGTCTTGCCCGCGTGCTCGGCGGCGAAGGCGGAACCACTGGCGAGGATCAGGGTGCTGAGTGCGATCAGGATGGACTTTTTCATGGCGATCTCCTTCATGGGTAAGGGTTGGTTCGATGGCCGGATCAGTTTTCCTGCCACGCTTGTAAGCTTACGCATCCAGGGGCGGCACACCATCACAGAGCCGTCAAGATACGTCACAGGATGTCAGGATCGACAGGCTGGCACACTCGCGGTCCATCGGCAGTTATGTTTTAATTGCCGCTCCATGTCTGTCAGCGAAACGGATTCCAGTATGGCTTTGATTGTGCAGAAATTTGGCGGGACCTCGGTGGGTTCGCCCGAGCGCATTCGCAATGTGGCGAACCGGGTCCTGAGGGAGAAGGCCCGCGGAAATCAGGTGGTCGTGGTGGTGTCCGCGATGTCCGGCGAGACCGACCGGCTGCTCAAGCTTGCGCGTGAAATGCACCGCCAGCCGCCCGAGCGCGAACTGGACATGCTGATCTCCACCGGCGAGCAGGTCACGGTGGCCCTGCTGGCCATGGGGCTGGAGGCTCTTGGTCATCCTGCGCGTTCCTATACCGGAGCTCAGGTGGCGATCCAGACGGATTCGGTCTTTACCAAGGCCCGCATTACCAACATTGACGAACACCGCATCCGTGCCGACCTGGATGCTGGCCGGGTGGTGGTCGTTGCCGGCTTCCAGGGCGTGGACAGCGAGGGCAACATCACCACCCTGGGCCGGGGGGGGTCGGATACCACCGCAGTCGCCATCGCTGCCGCCCTGCAAGCGGACGAGTGCCATATCTATACCGATGTGGATGGCGTCTACACCACGGACCCACGGGTCGAGCCACGCGCGCGCCGTCTCGACCGCATCACCTTTGAAGAGATGCTGGAAATGGCGAGCCTGGGCGCAAAGGTCCTGCAGACCCGCTCGGTCGAATTTGCCGGCAAGTACAATATTCCCGTGCGTGTGCTGTCTTCCTTCGAGGAAGGCCCTGGCACGCTGGTCACCTGTGAGGAAGTCAACATGGAAGAAGCCAAGGTCTCCGGTATCGCTTTCAACCGAAACGAGGCCAAGATCACCATGATCGGCGTGCCGGATTGCCCCGGCATCGCCTATGCCATTCTCGGGCCCGTGTCCAAGGCCAGCATCAATGTGGACATGATCATCCAGAACGTCAGCGAACAGGGCAAGACCGACTTCACCTTTACGCTGGACAAGAGCGATTTCGACAAGGCCATGGAAATCGTCAAGCGCACCGGCACGGAACTGGGAGCCGAGAAGGTGGAAGGCGACTGTCGCGTCGGCAAGCTCTCGATCGTAGGCGTGGGCATGCGCTCACATGCCGGCATTGCATCGACCATGTTCGAGACCCTGGCGCGCGAGAACATCAACATCCAGATGATTTCCACCTCGGAAATCAAGATTTCGGTGGTGGTGGACGAAAAATATCTTGAGTTGGCGGTACGCGCCCTGCATGAGGCTTTTGGGCTTCACCAAGGAAACAACTGATATGGAGCTCGACTGGATACCCACCGAGGATGGCACTTTTACCCTGCGCCATGCCTCCGGCGAGACCTACAATGATCCCGAAGGTGCGGTGCACACCGCCTTTTCCGCCTTTGCCTATGGTGGCGGCCTGCTGAGCGCCGGCGAACGGGTGCGGGTGCTGGATATCGGCTTTGGCCTGGGGCTCAATGCCACGGCAGCCTGGGCCACACTCAGGCAGATCGGCGCGGAGATGGACCTGGTGGCCATCGAGCCCGATCAGGAGATCCTGGATGTCTTTGACGCCTGGCCTGCGCCCTTCAGCGTGCGCGAGCCGCGCGAGGCGCTGGGCAAGGCACTGCATGGTCAACAGATCAAGGATCTGAGCGTTCGCATGATCCGCCTGCCTCTGGATGAAGCACTGGAGCAGGCACGGGCGGGTTATCACGCGATATTCCTTGATCCCTGGAGTGCTGCCGTGCAGCCGGAAATGTGGGAGCCCGCGCGCCTGGAAGGCTTGCTTGAGCGGCTGCTGCCGGGCCGCAGTATGGTTTTCCGCAGCTATGGTGACGAGACGTTCGACGCCCTGCAGGCCGCCGGTTTGCCGGTGGAACGGCTGGACTGGCCGGCCGGACATGGCCACAGCTTCAGGATTCAGCGTAGCAAATAAGCTTGGCTTGTACGGGCGGCAATGATAGAATGCGCCCCTGTTACCTGTCGGTAAGCGTCAGTCAAGGAGAGATGGCCGAGTGGCTGAAGGCGCTCCCCTGCTAAGGGAGTATGGGGTTAAAAGCTCCATCGAGGGTTCGAATCCCTCTCTCTCCGCCATTTTGCTTGACATAAAAGCCTCCTTCGGTAAAATCTGCAAACCACGCGCTCGTAGCTCAGCCGGATAGAGCAACTGACTACGAATCAGTAGGTCGGGAGTTCGAATCTCTCCGAGCGCGCCATACAAATCAACGGTTTAGATCGGAAACGGTCTAAGCCGTTTTTCTTTGGTCATGTTCCACAGTCTGGAAGAAGTCCGGAGAATCATTGAGGCCTGGCGACAGGATTACAATCAGGAGCGGCCACACAGTGCCTTGGGTGGACTGAGTCCTGAGATGTTTCGGCGGCAGTTTGAATCAACCACAGATAGCCCGAATCCGAACTTAACACTGGTGCACTCGGCGGGGTAAGGTCAACTTCTCTACGTCGAACCGATCAGATAGACAAAATTTCTCGAACCCGCGCCAGCAGATCATTGGATACTTTCTCCATCCGCTCGACCTTCGAAAGATAGGGCTGAGACACGCCCAAACGCCGCGCCAGCTCTGTCTGCCTGACGCCCGCACGCATCCGCATCAGCGCCACGGGGTTTTGCACGTAGTCGGCGGGGTCGAAGGGCTCGTAATCATCGGTCTGGACAGCACGCGCTTCGAGCCCCGCCAGCTCGTCTTCGATCTCGGCTTTCAGGGCTAGATAGACGGCCACGGGGATCAGCACGTATTCATCCTGTCCGTCCAGGCTCTTGATGGTTTGCAGGGTCATTTGTACACGTCTCCTCGGGGACCAATTCTTTCCACGGCAATGATTCGCACTTCGTCCTGCCGGTCGTAGATCACGCGCCATGTGCCTACCCGTAGACGGTCGGTACTGGAAAGACTTTGCAGTTTGCGCTTGGCTTCGCGCTTGATCTTCAGGGTATAGCTCATTATAAACCTTCTGGTTATTGTTATAACCAGGCAAAACCAGGATCTCCGGGTGGGTTCGCCAAACTGATGCCGCATTCCTGTCAGATCTTGGCATGAAGCGTACTCACGTCAGATCGACACGCAGGAAGCACCCGAGTGAACTCGTTGCGGCATGGGCCAGTACCCGATTCCACTGGTCATCCTGGCGAGGCTTGCTGTCGATCTCGACTATCAAGTTCAGGGGCTTGGTTCCAGCTTGCTGCAGGATGCCATCCGCCGAACGATGGCGATTGCTGAGCAGGGGGGCATCCAGGCGCTGCTGAGACATCCCATCGATGCCGAAGCTGAAGCGTGTTATCGCCGTTTTGGTTTCGAGCCGACATTGATGCCCTGCTGGGCTCATGGACTCTTGTTGCCGACTGTCGGCAATTCCCGACATCACCGGGTCAACATATTGGGATCAAGGACCAATCCCGGGCTACCTGCCAGACCGGCAGATTGCTCGAGCGCGCCAGCCCGTCCGCTTCACGCTTGAACTCCGCCGAAAATTTCCTTCGCTTTGCCATGAGATACCTCCTGACTCAGTATGAGCCTTAATGAATATGTCCATGGAATCAGGGTAAAACCTAGATGGGTATTGCTGCTCAATGGTGCATGTGGAATATCCATGCACGGATTTTGTGCATTATGGCAGGGAATCAGTAACGCCATAGTTATTGATCAAAACATTATCCTATATAAACAATCGCTTAAGTCAATCGAGTGAGGCATGGGATATATGGCACAAAGCTTGCTCAACTTGTAATGACATGTAGTAACCAAGAGGGTTAACCATGCGTCCAGACTCACAAATAGTAACGCACCTCGCTCCTGCGCCATTGTACGTGCAGATCAAAGAGTCTATCCGCGCACGCATTCTCGATGGCACCTACAAAGCCCATGAGCAGATGCCTTCCGAGAGCGAGATGATAAAGGATTACGGCGTCAGTCGGACCACCGTACGCCAGGCGCTCGGCGATCTTCAAAAAGAAGGACTGCTGTTCAAGGTGCATGGAAAAGGGACCTTTGTATCACGTCCAAAGGCTTTTCAAGAACTCGCTCGCTTGCAGGGGTTCGGGGAGGCGATGAGTTCTAAGGGGTATGAAACTTTTTCTCAATTGATCAGTGTTCGCGAATTACCAGTCGACTCCGCACTAGCAAAAAAACTGCTACTAGACCCAAATGCGATGGTCAGCGAGTTTCGTCGAGTTCGCTATTTGAATCGCGAGCCAATTTCGCTGGATGTGACCTACCTTCCGCTAGAACTTGGCCGACGCCTGATAAAGGAAGATCTGGTTTCTCGAGACATTTTTCTGATCCTGGAAAATGACTATGACATCCCTCTGGGGAAGGCCGATCTGCAGATCGAGGCGGTATTGGCTGACGAGTTGCTCGCACGCCTACTTAAGGTTGCGGAAGGAACGCCCATTTTGCGTATTGAACGCCTGACCTTCACTGCCAATGGACAACCCATAGATTATGAACATCTTTATTACCGAGGTGATGCCTTCCAGTATCGTCTGAGCATCGAGCGCGCACATATTTAATTCAGGAGACAGAAATGGAATTGAATGCCATGGAAGTAGATGTACTGGTAATCGGTGGCGGCACTGCGGGACCCATGGCCGCCGTCAAGGCTAAAGCCAAAAATCCGACCCTTCGGGTGCTGCTGCTGGAAAAAGCCAATGTCAAACGAAGCGGTGCCATCTCCATGGGCATGGACGGCCTCAACAACGCTGTCATTCCCGGCCACGCCACGCCCGAACAGTATGTCAAGGAAATCACCATCGCGAATGACGGGATCGTCAATCAAAAAACGGTTATGACATATGCCCAGCGCAGTTTTGACATGATTCAGACCCTCGATAAATGGGGCGTGAAGTTCGAAAAGGACGAAACCGGCGATTACAACGTCAAGAAGGTCCACCACCTGGGCAGCTACGTACTGCCCATGCCCGAAGGCCATAACATGAAAAAGGTGCTTTACCGTCAGCTCAAACGGGCTCGGGTGGAAGTCACCAATCGTTTCATGGCAACGCGCCTTTTGACCAGTAACGGACGCATTGCCGGCGCCATGGTTCTGGAGACTCGCACGGGGGAGCCCGTCATGGTCCGCGCAAAGGCCGTGATTCTTTGCACCGGCGCCGCCGGGCGCCTGGGATTGCCCTCTTCGGGTTATCTCTTTGGCACCTATGAAAACCCGACCAACGCCGGCGATGGCTACAGCATGGCCTATCATGCCGGCGCGGAGCTCTCAGGCATTGAGTGTTTTCAGATCAATCCACTCATCAAGGACTATAACGGCCCTGCCTGCGCCTATGTAACCGGGCCGCTTGGGGGCTATACGGCCAATGCACGCGGCGAGCGCTTTATTGAGTGCGATTACTGGAGCGGGCAGATGATGATGGAGTTTCACCGTGAGCTGCAGGGGGGTAACGGCCCGGTTTTCCTGAAGCTCGATCATCTGGCCGAGGAAACCATCAGCGAAATCGAGCAGATTCTCCACACCAACGAGCGCCCGAGCCGGGGACGCTTTCACGAACGGCGCGGAACCAACTATCGAGAGCGAATGGTAGAGATGCATATCTCGGAGATCGGTCTGTGCAGTGGTCACAGCGCCTCGGGTGTCTGGATCAGTGAACGCGCTGAGACAACGGTACCAGGACTATACGCCGCCGGCGATCTCGCCTGCGTGCCGCACAATTACATGCTGGGTGCTTTCGTCTATGGGGAAATCGCAGGTGAAAGTGCAGCCGATTTCTGTGACGACCATGAGTTCGCGACCGTCGATAGCAAGCAGGTGGAACAGGAACGGCTACGGATGACGGCACCGATGCGGCGAAGCGATGGCCTACCGCCCAATCAGGTGGAATACAAGCTGCGTCGGCTGGTGAATGACCATCTACAACCGCCCAAAGTCACCCGCAAGATGGAAATTGGTCTGGAGCGTTTCGCCGAAATCCGCGAGGATCTGGATTTGTTGTATGCCGCAAATCCCCATGAGCTCATGCGTGCCATGGAGGTGCACGCCATTCTGGATTGCGCTGAAATGGCCGCGCGCGCCTCCCTCTTTCGTAAGGAAAGCCGCTGGGGACTTTATCACTACACAGTGGATTATCCCGATCGAAACGATAAGGACTGGTTTGTGCATGTCCAGGTCAAAAAAGATGCGCAGGGGCAAATGACCTGCCTGACCCGCCCGGTAGCACCCTACCTCGTTGATCTCGATGAACAAGAGAAATCCGCTTACGACCGTTTACGCGTGACTGAAAACGCCGTTAACGCCTGACAGGAGATTAATATGCCTACTGCAACTCAATCAAACAGCGTGCCGGTCACAGTGGATTCCGATAAATGCATCGCTCATAAGGGATGTACCGTCTGTGTCGAGGTGTGCCCGCTGGATGTGTTGGCCATCGATCACGTTAATGGCACTGCTTACATGAAGTTCGATGAGTGCTGGTATTGCACGCCCTGCGAAGCAGATTGCCCAACCGGTGCTGTCAAGGTGGATATTCCCTACCTGCTACGTTAGGAGCCGGCCAATGATGACATTTGTTATTACTGATGAATTGGAAAAGCTGCAGGACCGGCTGGAAGATCCCGATGCCCAGGTTCGACGTATTGCGGTCATGGAGCTGGTGGACACCGGTAATGAAGCAGCCGTGCCGATGCTGATTGAAGCATTGCACGATGTAGAGGCCGGAGTGCGAACAGAGGCAGCACGAGGTCTCGAAGAGTTTCAGAATAATGCCATCCTCATGCCCCTTCTAGATGCGCTGGAAGATTGTGATGCCGGTGTGCGTGAAGCTGCGGCCCATACTTTGGAGGAACTGAAGCATCCCGGCCTGGCCGACCTGTTCCTGGAACGCCTGCAACGGCCCGATCCCTTCGTGCGTGCCTCAGTGTTGCGGGCTATACGTTCCTTGCGATTACCTGACAGCTTGGCGCCATCGTTGGCCGCTTTGTCAGACATGAATGCCGACGTACGTCGCGAAGCAGCAGGCGTTCTAGGTTATCTGAAGGATCCGGAAGCTTTGCCTGCGATTGCCCAAGTAGCGAGGAATGATCTCGATCCCGAGGTGCGCCGCATGGCTGTTGGTGCACTGGGCTTCTCGGATAGCGGATTAACAATGCAGGCCCTCGTTGCAGCCATCTCCGATAGCCATTGGCAGGTACGGGAGGAAGCGGCGGCAATGATCGGTAAACTTGCATTGGCCGAAACCGATGACGCCTTGATTTCTGTGATGCTGGATGATTTCTGGCAGGTACGCGCCAAGGCGGCGATCAGCCTCGGCAAAATCAAAAGCAGGCGAGCGGTGCCTGTTCTCTCAGAAGCGTTATTCCATGATGTGAGCAATCTGCGCAAGGAGGCAGCCCTGGCGCTGGGTGAAATAGGAGATCTAAGAGCTGTTCCATTTTTACGAAAGGCACAATTGGACCCGGATCCTGATGTACGCAAGCTAGCCGATTGGGCTCTGGCGAAGATGCCTGCCTGACATTTGGGAGGAAACAATGACTTTTGTCGTAACCGAGAACTGCATTCGCTGCAAATATACAGATTGTGTGGAGGTGTGCCCGGTGGATTGCTTTCATGAAGGGCCTAACTTCCTTGTCATTGACCCAGAAGAATGCATTGATTGCACTCTCTGTGAACCTGAATGTCCGGCCAATGCCATTTTTGCTGAAACAGATCTACCGCCCGACCAGATCCACTTCGTCGAGTTGAACGCGGAACTTGCCAGAAGCTGGCCAGTGATCAGTGAAAGCAGGGAACCGCTGGCGGAAGCAGCTCAGTGGGACGGGATCCAGGATAAAATGGGGCTATTATTGCGCTGAAAGGGGCTCTCAATGAGACGTGTACTGCTCACCACTGTTCTTAGTCTCTCTATCATCGGTTGTAGTCAGAAGGACCAGAAAAACTCCCCTGAGGGACAGTCTGATACGAAGCAAGTCATCACGCTGGGAATTGGCACACAGAACACCACAACCAACACCGTCACGGCTGGTGTCATCATCAGGGAGCTAGGCTTACTGGAAAAGTACCTACCCCGATCCGGCAAATATCAGAATGTAGAATACAGGGTCAACTGGCAGAACTTCACTTCTGGCCCCCCGGTGACCAATGCCATGATGGCCAATAAGCTGCATATTGGCATGATGGGTGATTATCCGCTCATCATAAATGGATACACCTTTCAGTCCAATCCGGACAGCAGAAGTTATCTTATTAGCCTGATTGCATATAACGCTAGTGGTTCTGGAAATGGCGTAGTGGTACATGAAGATTCTCCTTACTATCAATTGGAAGATCTGAAAGGGAAATCGCTCTCAGTTCCCTTTGGATCCGCTGCGCATGGTATGTTGCTCAAAGCCATGCAGGATCGGGGCTGGCCAGAAAGTTATTTCAAGCTTTCCAGCCAGAGTCCGGAGGTCGGCACCAGCAATCTGCAGGAACGCAAAATTGATGCCCACGCTGACTTTGTACCATTTGCAGAACTCTTACCATTCCGTGGTTTTGCCCGAAAGATCTTTGATGGTGCGGAAACCGGTGTGCCCACTTTTCATGGTGTGGTCGTTCGGCAGGATTTTGCCGATAAATATCCGGAAGTGGTGGTTGCCTATCTCAAAGCAATGTTGGCGGCTGATGAATGGGTGAAGCGAAACCCTAAAGAGGCTGCGGAAAAAATCGCGCAGTGGACAGGGACGGACAAGGAGGTCGTGTATATCTTTTTGGGTCCTGGCGGGATCATGACTTTGGATCCGAGCATCAAATCCAAGTGGTTGGAAACCATTCGCTACGACGCCCAGGTATTGCAGCGCATGAACAAGATAAAGGGTTTTAATCCCGATCCCTGGGTGAATGAAACCTATCTCAGGCAGGCTTTTAAGGAAACCAGCCTGGATTATGAGAAGCAGAAGGCTTCAATGGCGGGTACTGTGGTCAGTGGTGAGGACCACTTCTGCAATCAGTCGATCGATCAAGCTCTGCAGGCGGGCGAAATATGGACCTCCGATGAGGGCATTTCGGCTTACAGTTCGCCGGACTGTACCTTGGCAGCATACAAGCAATTGCAGAATCAAGGCAAAAAGATTCTAGTGGCATATCTATTTGACCAGGCCAGAGGCACGAAACTGTTCGCAGACAAGGCATTTTACGCCATCAGTGATGGCTCTGGGGATAAGCCACGTTTGACGCCATTTCTCCTGAAAAAGGACGCCGCCTCGTATGTGGCCAAACATGGTGGTCGGGTCGCGACCTTTGCAGAGGCACTCTCCATAGCCGCCCGGAGGACTTAATATGGAAACCCCGGAACGTGTGCAATCGCACTTCACGACAGCAGATACCAAAGCAGTGGGAACGACAACCGAGACTCGCGCATCAGGTACCGTTGTCCATCTACGCAACAGCACTGGTGTGCTACAGAGAATGCAGGTGCAAGCAAAATCTCAGACCCACAGCCTTTGGCAAGCGATACGGGCGAATGCCAGAAGTTATCTGCTTGGCCTGTTGTCACTATCCGCCCTGACCCTGTTCTGGTATCTAGCAACACATTATCGAGTGGATTTTTACATCCGTTTTGGCAACATTCCGGATCCCGCCAGTGTTTTTGAATCCTTAATACGCATGAGCCACACGGATTCGGTGTTCCAGAACATCATTGTGAGTGTGCGCCGGGTCTTTATAGGGTTCGCCATCGCTGCCATTCTTGGTGTGGCGTCTGGTCTGGTCATTGGACGCTATACCTTGGCCAGGGATCTCCTGTTTCCCGTATTCGAAGTCCTGCGTCCTGTGCCTGCCATCGCCTGGGTTCCCATGGCCATCATGCTTTGGCCGACTTCGGAATCGAGCATTGTGTTTATCACCTTTCTTGGCGCCTTTTTCCCCATCGTGTTGAACACCTATCAAGGTGTGCGCGATCTCGACCCGGTCCTGGTCCGTGCGGCCAGGAGCCTCGGGGCAGGCGAGGGCGCATTGCTTCGAGAGGTCATTCTGCCTGGCGCACTACCACATATCTTCACTGGGCTTGCCTTGGGTATGGGGGTAGCCTGGGTCTCGCTGATTGCTGCGGAGATGATTTCGGGACAATTCGGCATTGGTTATTTCACCTGGGAAGCGTATTCCCTCATCCAATACGCCGATATCGCTGTAGGTATGATGATCATTGGATTATTGGGTCTACTCAGTAGCGCACTGATCCGCTTCGCGGGTAGGATCGTGATGCCCTGGGTCCACTTGCATAGATAGGAGAAAAGCATGGATAGCCGGGCGAAAGGGCAGCTGGTGATTCGGGATCTGCACATTGCCTTCAAGCAAAATGGGGAATCGTTTCTCGCTGTGGAGGGATTCTCTCTGGATGTTCGGCCAGGGGAGTTCGTCTCGATCATAGGACCATCTGGCTGTGGCAAGTCGACCATGCTCAATGCCGTGGCGGGTTTCATACGCCCGCAATCGGGCGGCATTCTGATTGACGACCAACCGGTAATGGGGCCAGGCGCGGATCGTGGTGTGGTTTTTCAGCAGTATTCGTTGTTTCCCTGGAAAACAGTTCGGGAGAATGTTGAATTCGGTATGAAGATGAAAGGCCTTGCGCGGTTTCAAAGGGAACGCGCCGCCCGCACCCTACTAGGGCTGGCCGGTCTGCTGGCTTTTGAAAATCATTATCCGGACCAGTTGTCCGGTGGCATGAAGCAGCGTGTCGGCATTGTGCGCGCCCTGGCCACTGGGCCCAGGGTATTATTGATGGATGAACCGTTCGGGGCGCTGGATGCACAGACGCGCGCCATCATGCAGCAAATTCTCACTAATATGATGCAACAGCTAGGCATCACTGTACTTTTCATTACCCATGACATCGATGAGGCCATATTCCTGTCAGACCGAGTAGGCGTAATGAGCACCCGGCCTGGTACCCTGAAGCGGATGCTGACTGTACCTCTGCCACGCCCAAGACAAGCAGCGATGACCACCAGCCCGGACTATTTGCAGCTCAAGCAGGAGATCATGGTCTTGATCCGCGAGGAGAGCATGAAGGCCATGGACAATGAGTTATCGGACGGCGATGGTTTCGGCATGAAAGTGGGTCCGGAAGGGCTGGGAGCACTGCTGGGCTTGTAGCCCGGCAGGTGTTTCCAACTTGTCATGACATGTAGATACAGGAGTCAGGAATGAACGCATTTGTCGGCGCGGATCAAGGTCCCAAGAGTCTGCTATCAAACACCCGTCAACAGCTCCACCTGCGCATAGAGGGATTTTCCTATGCTGATTTATACCGGCCGGAACGCTTGCCGGAGCTGGATAAAAAGTTTCAGCGCTGGCTGGAGGAGCGGGACGAGGCCCTAGCGGTACGCTTTGATAGCTACAGGCGCCAAGGGAGCCTTACAGCCACAGCAGAATCTGATCTGCTGATCGAATCGGCCCGGCATCTGGAGGATTTCCTGGTGATGGTCTTCGGGCTTGAACGTGCCCAGGCTGGGTTGCGCGCGCAGCAATTTCAGGACGAGCCGGTGCATGCCTTCAAGGAACATTTTGTCAAGCCGACTATCCGTAAAAAACGCGTGGGCCAGATGCTGGATTTCGGGGAACTGGATGCGCGTGTACGTGCTTTCCTACCAGATGTACAAGACATTGATCCCGAGCTGGCCATCGCCCGACTCTGGCAACAATCCAGTGCGGCGAATGATCAGGTACTGCTTTCTTTGGTGGAGGACTGGGTCTGGGCCGCGATCAGTACAGCTTCAGGGCGGCAACGGATCAAGGATTGGGTCAGTTTTCGTGTCCCGCGCAAGCGCGATTTCGTTCGGCTCGTCCCAGTGACTCCTGTTCCTTCTGATCCGGCCGGGCGTGTGCAAGGGCCGCCAGAACAATGGCGGCAACGTGATGGTTTTTCTCTGACCGACGCGCGCGCCAGTCTGCGCGAGGTCATGGACCAGGTCCACTACTGTGTATTCTGTCACGATCATGAAGGTGACCGTTGCTCTAAAGGTTTCCAGGGCAAGGACGGTGAGTTCCGACGCAATCCGTTGGACGTCGAACTGACCGGCTGCCCGCTGGAAGAGCGAATATCCGAAGCAAATGTGCTCAAGCGGGACGGTTTCACTCTAGGAGCATTGGCGGTCATCATGATTGATAATCCGCTGCTGCCCGCCACCGGACACCGGATTTGCAATGACTGCATGAAGTCTTGCATTTACCAAAAACAGGAGCCGGTCGACATTCCGCAGATCGAAACACGCATTCTAACGGATATCCTAGGCTGGCCCTGGGGCTTCGAAGTCTACTTCTTGTTGACGCGATGGAATCCACTCAACCGCGAAAGACCTTACACCCTGCCTTATAATGGCTTCAAGGTACTTACTGTGGGTTCCGGTCCGGCCGGGTTCAACTTGAGCTATCACCTGTTACAGGCGGGTTTTGGCATTGCCGCCATTGACGGCCTCAAGATCGAACCCCTGCCGTCGTGGTGGACAGGCTCGGCTGAACAGGTGCCCGTACCGATCCTCGACATCAACGAACTCTTCGAATCGCTGGACTCGCGGCGCATCGCCGGCTTCGGCGGGGTTGCGGAATACGGTATTACCGTACGCTGGGATAAAAATTTCCTCAAGCTCATTCAGCTCGCCTTGTGCCGCAATGCGTATTACTGCCTTTATGGTGGCGTGCGCTTTGGCGGCACGCTTACTGTCGAGGATGCCTGGGCAATTGGCTTTGATCACGTAGCGCTGTGTACAGGCGCCGGCAAGCCGACCGTTCTGCCCATGAAAAATCACCTTGCCCAAGGCATCCGCCAAGCCAGCGACTTTCTCATGGCCTTGCAGCTAACGGGAGCTGCCCAGTGGGAGAGTCTGGCAAATCTGCAGGTGCGTCTGCCTGCCCTGATCATTGGTGGTGGCTTGACGGCCATAGATACTGCGACCGAGGTACAGGCTTACTACATTCGTCAAGTGGAAAAGCTGCTTGAGCGATATGAAGCACTTGCGGAAACCGGACGTATGGATGCACTTCATGCGTCGTTGGACCCAGCTCAACGAATCATTCTAGAGGAACAGCTTGCTCACGGCCGGCAGGTCCGACAGGAACGGGAGCGGGCGAATCGAAACGGTACATTGCCGGACTTTATCTCCCTTATTCATGCTTGGGGAGGAGTAACCGTCGTTTATCGGCGCTCAATGGCGCAGTCTCCAGCCTATCTGCGTAATCATGAAGAGATTGAAAAGGCGTTGCAGGAAGGCATTTTTTATGCCGAAGCCCTTTCCCCGCTTGAGGCCAAGCTGGATGAGGCCGGGCATGTCCGGGCCATGTTGTTCGCCCTTCAGGCACAGGACTCGAATGGCAACTGGCGGGATGCTGGCGAGCAAGTCGAACTTGCCACGCGTTCCGTTTTCGTTGCTGCTGGCAGCACGCCTAATACCTCCTATGAAAGGGAGCATCCCGGCACATTCCCCATGCAGGGTCGCTTCTATGCCGCCTTCTCCTCCAGCGCCGATGGCGAGGAAGTGCACCCGATTCCGGGTTTGGGACATTGCAAATCCAGGGAGACAGGATTCCTGACTGGTTATCCCGGTCCCAAAAAAGTGAGTTTCTATGGTGATAACCATCCGCATTTCCATGGAAGCGTGGTAAAGGCAATGGCCTCAGGGCGAAAAGGTGCCTGCGAGATAATTGATCTTTTCAAGGGCCAAGCCACCATCCACGCGGACACTGCGACCCTCGACCAGCTATGGCGGCGCTTCGCGGCCGATCTAGACAACCGGTTCTCGGCCAGAATCAAATCGGTGGAGCGATTAGGCCAGCATTTGGTCCGTTTGACCATTCACGCGCCGCAAGCAACCCAAAACTGGCAGCCGGGCCAGATCTTTCGGCTCCAAAATTATGCAGGCCTCGCCTCGACCATGGGTAACACCCGGCTGCAGATGGAGGGAGTCGCCCTGGATGGGGTTCATGTTGATCGCGAACGTGGACTCATTACCCTGATGGTCAACGAAGTTGGGGTATCCACCCGCATTGCCGGCAGTTTACAGCCCGGCGACCCCGTGGTGCTCATGGGGCCCACCGGCACGGGGGTACCCATCGTGGAGGGACAGCATATCGTCGTGATTGGTCATCGGGCGGCTTTCACGAGCCTAATGGACGCTAGCGCAACCTGGCGGAGCAAGGGCAATCACGTCACCTTTATCGGCCATTTTCGTGATGCAGAGGCAATTGTGCCTCTGCAGGAGTTGGCGGCGGAGTTGGCAGACCAATTGGTTTGGGTAATTGACCAAGGACCGACGCCGATGCTGATGAGCCCCAACGAAATCTGCCACCTAGGCTGGCCCGCCTTCCTGCGCAGATGCGCTGAGGACGAGCACCTCGGCGCCTGGTTGAAAAATGCCGATTTGCTACTGGTCTCCGACACGCCGGCAGCCATGCGGTTATGTGCCACCGCAATCGAGGAAGATTTGCGTATGTTTGCCAAGCCGGGATTGCGGGCAATTGCCGCCGTAACCAGTCCGATGCAATGCATGCTGAAAGAGGTATGTGCTCAATGCCTTTGCAGTCATCGAGGAAATCCGGGGAAAGCAGAAAAAACAGTGTTTTCGTGCTTCGATCAACATCAGTCTTTATTCCATGTTGATTTCGTCAACCTAGGTTTGCGCCAGAGACAAAATGCAGTGCATGAAAAGCTTGGTGCACTCTGGTTTGATCAGCTTATGCATGAATAATCTGTTAATCGGACACCTGGTGGGACGTAATGGTCGCAACCGGAAGACATGTTATGGCTTTCCAGAATGCTATTTCCCCTGTTGTAGTGCTTCAGCGCAGAAAATTAGTATAAGTTTTATGTTGGAGTCGGGTGTGCTGTTTAATCTTGGTGCGAATAGAGATCTGCTGCACCGTTTTGGTACCGCTTTAATCTCTTGCTTCGGTGAAAACACGCTAAACACTTCATTTCCTAGGCATCATTCTATTTGGCATGCAGCCTGCATTAAGTTAAGAGAATGGGATAGCAGTTACCCGTGCCGGTGCCGGGGTATCGAAGCGGTCTAGGCCTAATCAGGTCGATTGCCAAGCAGATGGGCTGCCTTTTCATCCAATGTGGTGGAGATTGTCAATACAAACTTATCGGCACGTGTAACAACAGGGGGAAAGACGCATGATGTTTCGGCTTGCTACGTATATTCTTCTTGGCTGTGGGTTAATCCATACTGCTGACGCAGCCGATGATCTTGCAGCGGCTTTCGGAAAAGGGAAAACAAGTGGCAATGCACGTGTATATTATTTCACCAAGGATTTTAGCGACACTGCGCCACAGCTGATTGATCAACGGGCTGTTTCGCTTGGTGGAAAACTGCATTTCGAGACGGATCCGCTAGCCGGGATCACAGGTGGTGTCAGTTTTTATACCGCAAACGGTCTCGGCTTGAACCCCGACAACCCAGCCGAAGTGGATGCCACGCTGCCAGGCAAGACGATCAATGTGCTTGGAGAGGCTTACGTCCAGTACAGTTCCTCGACCATGGATTTCACATTGGGGCGCCAGGAAATTACCACTCCATTTGCTCATCAATCCGATGCTAGGATGATTCCTGTTACATTCGAAGCAGCAAGCTTCAATTATAACCTGTCAGCTCTGTCAATCGGGGCAAATTATCTTACAAAAGTCAAGGATCGTGTCAGTGACAGATTCGTTAATACAGGTCTTTATGCTACTACCTTGTACAGGGTGGTAGCACCGACCGACACCGATGGCATTCCGGTTCTGTCGTTAATTTACGATGATAAGAGCGCGAAGTTTCAGGTATGGAATTACTACTTGTCGGATCTGTTCAACTTGGCCTTCATACAGGGGGATTACATTTTCAATGCAAAGAATGTAAAGCCCTTCGTATCTGCGCAGTTTGTTCGTGAGTGGGATGTCGGTTCCCATCTGCTCGGCCAAGTCGATTCCACCGCCTATGGCGTGTTAGTTGGTATCAAGAAAGGCCAGAGTGGGCTTACGGCCGGATTCAACTATGTACCTTTTCAAGCCGGCGCATTTCGCAACGGCGGCATACTGTCACCGTACACGTTTGCCACAGATCCGCTTTACACTACTTCCATGACCGCCGGTCTTGTGGAGAAAAGTACCGCCTTCGCTGGCAAGGCTTACAAGATTGGTGGCAGCTATGCTTTGAAAAGCTGGTTATTGCTTGTGAGTTACGCAAAATACGATCTCAACGACAACCCTGGAGGCAAGAATTCTTCCGAAGTTGACTTTGATGCCACTTACAATTTTCAGGGCTGGCTAAAGGGGCTTTCTGCCAGAAACCGGTTAGGAGTTGTCAATTCCCAGGTTGCCCCTGAAAAGCTGATCTACAATCGTATACAGTTACAATATAAATTCTAGAGTTCATCTTGAACTTACTCCTGGTCCCGCACACGCAGACGCTTGGTTTCTCCCCGCCGGCGCTTGGCGTCCAGCCGCCTTCGCTTTGATGCCTTTGTCGGGCGGGTGGCATGACGCTGCTTTGGAGGGACTGCAGCCTGGCGGATGAGATCGGTCAGGCGGTCGATGGCGTCCTGGCGGTTGCGCTCCTGGGTGCGAAAGCGGCGGGCATCAATGATCAGTTCGCCCTGGGCGGTGAGGCGCCGGCCGGCAAGATGCATGAGCCGGGCACGTAGTCCATCCGGCAGGGAAGGGGAATGGGCGACGTCAAAACGCAGTTGTACGGCACTCTCGACCTTGTTGACGTTCTGGCCGCCGGGGCCGGAGGCGCGGGTGAACTGCAGGCGTATTTCTGATTCGTCGAGGGCGATATCTGGCGTGATCTGGATCATGCCTGGAGCTTACCCGCCAGTCGGCACTTGCTCAACTGTTCCCGCTGATCTGTGTCTTGCGTGATGAGCAGGCTGGCAAATCTGATTGCTCTGCACCTTCCTGGTGCGACAACAAGGCTTTTGTATCAAAAAGGGGCAAGCCCTTGTCATTTTCCCGGCTATTTTCAGCTTTTGCGCCTTTTCTGTGCTGGCACGGAACCTGCAGAAGTATGAGTGCGGTCCTGTGGAGGTATGAATGGCAAGGTGAGTCTGCACAAGTGCGGTAGTCCGAAAGGGGTCTAGGGTTCCAGCCTGGTCACAGGCGTTCGGACCGAGAGACTCCGGCTTCCCGCGGGGGAGGCTACACGGCGGGATAAAAGCCCGGGAGATGATCTCCCGGGCTTTTTTTATTGACCAGAGATCAAGCGAGGTGAATATGCGCGGTACATCGAAAATCTTACGCGGGTTGCTGCTCGGAATGGGTCTGGCGCTGGCGGGCGTGCAGGGCGCTCAGGCTGAAATCAAGGTGGGCGTGAGCGACTGGCCGGGCTGGGTGGCCTGGTATGTGGCGCAGGAGAAGGGCTTTTTCAAGAAGCATGGCGCCGATGTGCAGCTCGTGTGGTTCCCGAATTACACCGATTCGATCCAGGCACTCTCGGCCGGCCGGCTCGATGCCAATTCCCAGGCCCTGAGCGACAGCCTCGCGCCCTTTGCCAAGAACCTGCCGCTGAAGGTGGTGCTGGTCAATGACAATTCGGCGGGCAATGACGCCATCCTCGCCAAGCCGGCGATCAAGAGCATCAAGGATCTCAAGGGCAAGACCGTGGCCCTGGAACAGTACACCCTGTCGCATTTCCTGATGCTGCAGGCGCTTGCAAAGAACGGCATGAAGGCCTCGGATGTGCGAATCGTCAACATGGGTGCAGGGGACGCGGCAGCGGCCTTCATGGCCGGGCGGGTGGACGCGGCGGCGGTCTGGAATCCCTGGGTGAACCGCATCCAGTCCAGCGGCAAGGGGCATGCGATCTTCACCAGCAAGGACATTCCTGGTCTGATTCCCGATCTTCTGGTGGCCCAGCAGAAGTCCATCGCGGCGCATCGCAAGGACTATATCGGCATGATCCGCGCCTGGTTCGATGCCGTGCAGTTCATCAAGACCCAGCCGCAGGCAGCAGCGAAGATCATGGCGCCCAAGGTGAAACTGCCGCCTGAGGAATATGTGAAGTTCCTGCCTGGCACGCGGTTTTTCGACGCCAAGCTCAATCAGCAGGCCCTGAGCCCCGGCAACACGGCGATCTCGCTCTACTACAGTGGCCCGGTCATTTCGCGCTTCCTGATCAGCGAGAAGCTGTTGCGGAGCGCGCCGGACATGAAGGCCCATATCGATACCAGCCTTTACAACGCGGCAGTCGCGAAATAAGGCTTCACAGGCGGAGGTGCACATGGGAAGGATCTATCAGCAGGTCGCGGCCATTCGCCAGGACATCGGGCGGCCGCTGTACTGGAGCCTGGCTACCCTGGGCTTCCTCCTGCCCCTGGCGGGCTGGTTCTGGGCCACCAATACCGGTGTTGCCGATCCGGTCTTTCTGCCAAGCCCGCAGGCGGTCTGGGAATCGGCCCAGCGCTGGTGGGCGGAGGGTTTCTGGCAGGACCTCTGGGTGAGTATCTACCGGGTGATGGTGGGTTTCCTGCTGGCGGTGATCATCGGCGTGCCGCTCGGGGTGATGATCGGCAGTTTCAAGTCGGCCGAGGCCTATTTCCAGCCCCTGAATGACTTCATCCGCTACATGCCGGCCAGTGCCTTCATTCCACTGACCATCCTGTGGGTCGGCATCGGCGAGGGTTCCAAGATCGCCATCATCTTCATCGGTGTCTTTTTCCAGATCGTGGTGATGACGGCCGATACCGTGCGCCGCATCCCGCACAGCTATCTGGAGGCGGCATCGACCCTGGGCGCGGACCGCGAGGAGTTGCTGTCTTTGGTGATCTGGCGCGGCAGTCAGCCGCAGTTGCTGGATATCCTGCGGGTGAACATGGGCTGGGCCTGGACCTATCTGGTGGTGGCGGAGCTGGTGGCGGCCAATGACGGGCTGGGCTATGCCATCCTGACGGCGCAGCGCTTTCTCGAAACCGACCGCATTTTCGCCGGAATCCTGGTGATCGGGCTCATTGGCCTCTTGTTTGATTTTTCATTTCGCTGGCTGCAACGGCGCCTGTTCCCCTGGGTGAGGTGAGATATGGCCAAGGTGATTCCCATGACGAGCCAGAAACTGCAGTTCCAGTCGGTTGGCAAGACCTTTCCGCGCAAGGGCGAGGCGCCCTTGCAGGTGCTGGACGGCATCAGCCTGGATGTGCGCGACAACGAGTTCGTGGCCCTGGTGGGTGCCTCGGGTTGCGGCAAGTCCACCCTGCTGCGGATTGCGGCGGGGCTGGAGCAGGCCAGCAGCGGGCAAGTGCTGCTCAGGGGGGCGCCGGTGCAGGGTCCGGGCGCCGAGCGTGGCATGGTGTTCCAGAACTACAGCCTCTATCCCTGGCTGACGGTGATGGAGAACCTGCGTTTCTCGCGCAGCCTGAAGGCCAATCGGCGCAAGGTGCGCAACGACAGCGAACTGGGTGGCATCGTCGATCGCGGCTATGCGCTGCTGGAGATGATGGGGCTTGCGCCCTACAAGGACAGTTACCCAAGCCAACTCTCGGGCGGCATGCAGCAACGGGTGGCGATTGCCCGCGCACTGCTGTCGAGCCCGGAGGTGCTGTTGATGGACGAGCCCTTCGGCGCCCTGGACGCTCAGACTCGCGAGGTCATGCATGATCTGCTGCTGCATCTTTTTGCCGTGGAACGCAGCACGGTGCTGTTCGTGACCCATGATGTGGAGGAGGCGGTGTATCTGGCCGACCGGGTGGTGGTGCTGGCGCCCCGACCGGGGCGCATCGACAGCATTCATGCGATGCCCTGGGGCTACGAGCGCGATCAGGGCCTGAAGCTCAAGCCCGAGTTCGTGCAGATGAAGGGCGAGATCCTGGCGCGCATCCGCGCGACTTCGGGCATGCAGACCGATTTCAGCCTGCTGGAACGCATGGCGAAGCACGGTGCGCACGCGGGGAGGCGACAGGCCCATGACTAGTCAGCCGGTACGTTGGGAAGAACTGAGCTGGGAAGACCTGGTTGCCATCCGCGACAGCGGCATCCGCATGGCCATCCTGCCGGTTGGTGCTACCGAACAGCACGGTCCGCATCTGCCCATGGGAGTGGATACGCTGTCGGTGGTGGCCGTGGCAGAGGGCGCCTCGGCACGGACGGGGATTCCGGTGCTACCCGTTCTTTCCTATGGCTGTTCGCTGGGACATTCGAAAAAGTGGCCGGGCACGATTTCGCTACGGCCGGAAACCCTGGCTCGCATGATTCTCGAAATTGCGGAGTGGGTGGAAAGCGCGGGATTCGAAAGATTGTTGATCCTCAATGGCCACGTTACGAATTGGGCGCCCTTGCGCTGTGGTCTGGAGAACATTCGCCACAGCTATCCGCAGATGCGTATTGCGCTGCGCTCGCTCTGGGAAATAGATCCCGGGATTTCCAGGACCTATCACAGCGATGCCAGGAACTTCCATGCCAATTGCGCCGAGACATCGCTGATGCTGGCGCTGCGCCCGGATCTGGTGCGTCCTGAACGGGCTGTCGATGAGCCGGACCGCTCCAGCAACTGTTTTTTCTCGTATACCGTCGATCTGGAAAGTGTGCATGGGGTGGTGGGGCGGCCCAGCGAGGCCACTGAATCACAGGGCGAGGCCCTGCTCGAAACCTGCGTCATGGCTTTGAGCGCGCAGTTGCGTCTGGCGCTGCAGGAAAATTCACCGTTGGCGGGCGCTGAGCCCGATGTCAATCATTAAAACCGTGGAGGTTGCATGAACGCACCGTTTGTAAGACAGGAATCAACTTTAGCAGCGGATCTGAAGGCTCGCGGGGTCAAGTATGCCCTGGCCAGTTTCGTCGATATCCACGGTATCTCCAAGAGCAAGATCGTGCCCCTTGAGCATTTTGGGCAGATGCTCGAAGGCTCGGAACTGTTCACCGGGGCGGCGCTCGATGGCGTGCCGCAGGAGGTGAATGACGAAGAGGTGTCGGCCCGTCCGGATCCGGATTCGCTGGCCATTCTTCCCTGGAATCCTGAAGTCGCCTGGTTCGCCAGCGATCTGCATCTGGAGAACCAGCCTTTCGAGGCCTGCAGCCGCGGCATTCTCAAGCGCGTGCTGGCGCAGGCAGCCGATATGGGTTTTCAGTTCAACCTGGGGATCGAGACGGAATTCTTCATCTTCAAGGATACTGCAGATGGCGGTTTTGCCCCGGTCAGTGCGCGCGACAACCTGGCCAAGCCCTGTTATGACGTTCGTGGTTTCCTGGACAATTACGGCTTGCTGGATGAAATCGTGCAGGCCATGAATGGACTGGGTTGGGATGTGTATTCCTTCGACCATGAGGACGCCAATGGTCAGTTCGAGACGGATTTTCAGTATGCCGATGCCCTGAGCATGGCCGATCGGGTGACCTTTTTTCGTCTGATGGTAGGCGAGATGGCCCGGCGCCATGGCTATTTCGCGAGTTTCATGCCGAAACCCTTCGGTGATCGCACCGGTAGCGGCGCGCATTACAACATGTCACTGGCGGAACTCGGAAGCGGGAGGAATCTCTTTGCGGCCGATAAGGACCGCTATGGTAACAAGCTCTCCCGTCTGGGTTATCAGTTCACTGCCGGTGTTCTGCGCCATGCCCCGGCAATCTGTGCGGTGATCGCGCCAACGGTCAACAGTTACAAGCGCCTGGTGCGACGCGGCAATCAGTCCGGCTTTACCTGGGCACCGATCTTCGTGTCCTATGGCAACAACAATCGCACCAACATGCTGCGGATACCGCTGGCCGGTGGTCGTGTGGAATGTCGGGCCGCTGATATCGCCGGCAATATCTATCTTGGTGCGGCAATGATTCTGGCTGCCGGCCTGGAAGGCATCCGGGAGGAGCTCGACCCCGGTGCGCCGCATGCCGAAAACATGTATCTGCACAGCGAAGCAGAGCTCGATACCATGGGTATCAGCGCGCTGCCGCGAACCCTGGGCGAGGCGGTCGATGCCTTCGAGCAGGACCCCCTGAGCGAGCAGGTGATGGGCCCCATTATGGCCCGCAGCTTTGCGCAGTACAAGCGCGAGGAGTGGGAGGAGTACCACAGGCATGTCTCCGATTGGGAGATCCGCCGTTATCTGAAATTGTTCTGAGCACCAGAATGGGGCGAATGCGCCAAAACCGTGCATGGTTTCTGCATGAGAATGGCGCAAACCGGCTGAAATCTCGCCAGGCTGCCTGGCACGCGGATTGCTAAATCAATGCTGAGAGGTGCGCCAGTACGCATCATGTAGGACAGCTAGGGTTCCGGCCTGGAGACAGGTGACTGGTCCGAGAGCGGTCCGGCCTCGATGGAGGCTCCACGGCGGGACAAAAGCCCGGGAGGTTGCGATAGAGGTTTATCGCGCCCTCTCGGGTTTTTTGCGGGTTTACCCGCCACACGTCAAAGGAGCCTTTATGCCAGAAGAATCCCTGATCCCATCGGAAAAGATCCTCTGGGAAGAACACCTGCCGGCCGGCGCGCACTGGTCCGGTATCCTCAAGCGCGGTACCAGCCTGCGCCTGACGGATACCCAGGGCGGGGCCAACTGCTCGGCGCTGTTTTATAACGCCGAAGAGAAGCTGGAACGCTACAACATGGCCGATACCCTCAAGGCCCAGCACACCGCGAAGCTGACCCGCGGGCACGTCTGCTACTCCGACATGGGCCGGGTGCTGTGCTCGATCACGGCCGACAGCCTGGGCTGGCACGACCCCATCGGTGGTGTCTCCAACGCCGAACTGGTACGCGCGCGCCATGGCGAGGCGCCGTACCAGACCCACCACAACGCCATGCATCGCAATGGCTATGACAGCCTGCTCATCGAGGCCGGGAAGTGGGGGCTCGGGACGCGCGATCTGGTCGCCAACATCAATTTCTTCAGCAAGGTGACGGTGGACGAGGCGGGCAATCTCGCCTTCCAGCCGGGGCATTCGACGCCGGGCGACTACATCGACCTGCGCTTCGAGATGCATACGCTGGTGCTGCTCGCCACTGCGCCGCATCCGCTCGATCCCAATCCCGAATATGCCCCCAGGCCTGTGCAACTCACGGCCTGGCGCTCCGGTCCGGCGCCCATCGATGACATCTGTCGCAATGCCTGCCCTGAGAATCAGCGCGGCTTTTACAACACCGAAATCCTTTTCCGCCAGGAGGCTTGAGCATGGCCATCGTCGAAAGCAGGCTCGATCCCAAGGACGCCATTTACGACTTCACCCTGCCGGCGGGCGAGCCCTGGATGCATGAGATCCGCCAGGGACAAACCTTCCGGATTCTCGATCTCAAGGGCAATCAGGCGGTCGATACGCTGTTCTACAACGCCGCGGATTCCGCCGAGCGCTATAGTGCCCAGGACACCATCCGCGCGGCGGGCAACATTTACCTGACTGCCGGCTCGCGCCTGATCTCCAGCCAGGGCCGGGAGCTGCTGCGCATCACAGCCGACACCTGCGGCCGGCACGACACCCTGGGCGGCGCCTGCGCGGCGGAAAGCAACTCGGTGCGCTATGCCCTGGACAAGCGCTCCATGCATAGCTGCCGAGACAGCTTCCTGCATGCGCTCGGGCATTGCGGTTGCGGCATGGGCAAGCGCGATCTCGTGAGCAACATCAATTTCTTCATGAACGTGCCGGTCACGCCCGAGGGTGGGCTGCGATTCGAGGACGGGATCTCCGCGCCGGGCAAGTACGTGGAAATGCAGGCCGCGATGGATGTGATCGTGCTGATCTCCAACTGCCCGCAACTCAACAATCCCTGCAATGCCTACGATCCGACGCCGGTGCGCCTGCTGATCTGGGACGCCCAGGCAGCCTGAGGCGCGGTACGGCTTACGAACAGGGCGGGACCACCCGCCCGGAGGATGTCCCTGCATGTTCAAGAAAGTCCTGATTGCCAATCGTGGCGAGATTGCCTGTCGCATCATCCGCACGCTCAAGCGGCTCGGGATTGCCGCGGTGGCGGTGTACTCCGAGGCCGACCGTCAGGCCCTGCATGTGGATCTTGCCGACGAGGCGTACTGCATCGGCACGGCGCCGGCGGCGGAGAGCTATCTCGACGGCGGGCGCATCCTGGCCCTGGCGCTCGAGACGGGCGCCGAGGCCATCCATCCGGGCTATGGCTTTTTGAGCGAGAATGCCGATTTTGCCGAGGCTTGTAATGCGGCCGGCGTGGCCTTCATTGGCCCGCGCCCGGAACAGATGCGCGCCTTTGGCCTCAAGCACAGTGCCCGCGCCCTGGCCAAGGCCAATGCCGTGCCGCTGCTGCCGGGCAGCGGCTTGCTGGCGGATCTGACGATGGCGCAGGCGGAGGCGGCGCGCATCGGCTACCCGGTGATGCTCAAGAGCACGGCCGGCGGCGGGGGCATCGGCATGCGTCTCTGCGCTTCTCCCGAAGCCTTGGCAGAGGCCTATGGCGCGGTCGAGCAGCTCGCCCGCAACAATTTCAAGGACGCCGGACTGTTTCTCGAAAAGTACGTGCAGGCCGCGCGCCACATCGAGGTACAGATCTTCGGCGATGGGCGCGGAAAGGTGGTGCATCTGGGTGAGCGCGACTGTTCCGTGCAGCGGCGCAACCAGAAGGTGATCGAGGAGACCCCGGCGCCGGGGCTGACGGACGCCATCCGCGAGCAGCTCTACAGCACGGCCCGGCAACTTGGGCAGGCGGTGAACTACGAAAGCGCAGGCACGGTGGAGTTCGTCTACGACACCGCTTGTGGTGAATTCTACTTTCTGGAGGTCAACACCCGGCTGCAGGTCGAGCATGGCGTCACCGAGGCGGTCACCGGGGTGGATCTGGTGGAATGGATGCTCAAGGCGGCCTACGGCGAGCTCGATCTTAGCGGTTACCGCCATCAGCCCCAGGGGCATGCCATGCAGGTGCGCCTCTATGCCGAGGACCCCAACAAGGCCTTCCAGCCCGCCAGTGGCATTCTCAGCGAAGTGGCCTTTCCCGGGCATCTGCGCGTGGATACCTGGCTGCGGCGTGGCCAGGAGGTGCCACCCTATTACGATCCCCTGATCGCCAAGCTCATCAGCCATGGCCCTGATCGCGCGGCGGCGCTGGCGGCCATGCAGGAGGGGCTTGAGGCCACGCGGCTCTATGGCATCGAGACCAATCGCGATTACCTGCGCGCCATCCTCGATGACGTGGTGTTTCGGGAGGGCCGACAGACCACGCGTTATCTCGAAGGGCTGATTTACCGGCCGCGTACCCTGGACGTGCTCGAAGCCGGCGTGCAGACCAGCGTGCAGGACTATCCCGGGCGGCTCGGCTACTGGGGCGTGGGCGTGCCGCCCTCGGGGCCGATGGATGCGCTCGCCTTTCAGCTGGCCAACCGCCTGCTCGACAATCCGGAGGACGCCGCCGCGCTGGAACTGACGGTCAGCGGGCCGACCCTGCGCTTCAACGGCGATACCGTGATCGCGCTCACTGGCGCGCCCATGCCGGCCACCCTGGACGGCGAGCCCCTGGCCTTCTGGCGCAGTCATGCGGTCAAGGCCGGCAGTGTGCTCAAACTTGGGGCCGTGCAGGGCGCGGGTTGCCGCAGCTATCTTGCGGTGGCGGGCGGCATCGATGTGCCTGATTATTTGGGCAGCAAGTCCACCTTCACGCTCGGACAGTTCGGCGGGCATGCCGGGCGCACCCTGCGCGTTGGCGATGTGCTGCATCTGCAGGATTCGCCCTTGCCTGAAGCCGGGCGCTGCCTGCCCGAAGCGCTACGGCCGCGTTACGAGAATCATTGGGAGATCGGGGTGCTCTATGGCCCCCACGGCGCGCCGGATTTCTTTACCGAAGGCGACATCGACACCTTCTTTGCCACGGACTGGGAGGTGCATTACAACTCCAGCCGCACCGGCGTGCGCCTGATCGGACCCAAACCCGAATGGGCACGGCCCGACGGCGGCGAGGCCGGCCTGCATCCTTCCAACATTCACGACAATGCCTATGCCATCGGCGCGGTGGACTTCACCGGCGACATGCCGGTCATCCTGGGGCCCGACGGCCCGAGCCTGGGTGGCTTTGTCTGTCCGGTCACCGTGGCCGGGGCTGAACTCTGGAAACTCGGTCAGTTGCGTCCGGGCGATCGGGTGCGCTTTCACCGGCTCACCCAGGCCGAAGCCGCGCGGTTGGCCTTCGTTCAAGAGACGCAGATCGCCGGTCTCGCCGAAGGGGCGGATGCGCCGGCATTCCCGGCCCTGCTGGATCTCCCCGCAGGCCCGGTCGTGCAGCACCTGCCGGCCGGTGAATGCCCGGTCGAGGTGGTCTATCGCCAGGCCGGCGACAGCTATCTGCTGGTCGAATACGGTCCCCCGGTGCTGGACCTGAACCTGCGCTTTCGCGCCCAGGCCCTGCTGCACTGGCTGGAAACCCAGCGGGTGCCGGGCGTCATCGATCTCACGCCGGGCATCCGCTCGCTGCAGGTGCATTTTGATCCTCGCGTGCTGGCCTTGCCGGCGCTGTTGAAGCTGCTGAATGAGGCCGAGCGCGATCTGCCGGCCATCGAGGACATGGCGGTGCCAACGCGCATCGTGCATCTGCCGCTGGCCTGGGACGACTCGCAGACGCGGCTGGCCATCGAGAAATACATGCAGTCGGTGCGCCGTGATGCGCCCTGGTGTCCGAGCAATCTCGAATTCATTCGCCGCATCAACGGGCTTGACAGTATCGAGGAGGTGCAGCGCATTGTCTTCGAGGCGAGCTATCTGGTGCTGGGGCTGGGAGACGTCTATCTCGGCGCGCCGGTCGCCACCCCACTCGATCCACGTCACCGGCTGGTCACCACCAAGTACAACCCGGCACGTACCTGGACCCCGGAAAACGCGGTCGGTATCGGCGGCGCCTATCTCTGCATCTACGGCATGGAGGGGCCTGGCGGCTACCAGTTCGTCGGGCGCACCCTGCCGGTCTGGAATCGCTACCGGGAGACGGCCGAATTCGATCCCGGCAAGCCCTGGTTGCTGCGCTTTTTCGATCAGATCCGCTTTTATCCGGTCAGCGAGGCGGAACTCTTGCGTCAGCGCGAGGATTTTCTCCTCGGCCGCTTTCATCTGCGCATCGAGGAGACCACCTTTTGTCTGCGCGACTACAACGCCTTTCTGGAGGCAGAGGCCGATGGCATCCAGGCTTTCAAGGCCAATCAACAGGCGGCCTTTGAGGCCGAGCGCGCCCGCTGGGCCGCGACCGGAGCCAATCTCTATGCCAGCGATACGCCCATGGAGTCTGCCCCGAGCGAGCTCACGGACCTGCCACCGGGCGCGCGTGCGGTGGCCGCCGGCGTGGCCGGCAGTGTCTGGAAGCTCGAAGTGGCCGAGGGCGATCAGGTGGAGGCTGGCCAGACCTTGCTGGTGATCGAGAGCATGAAGATGGAAATCAATGTGCCGGCGCCAGCGGCTGGCAGGGTCTGCCGGCTCTGCTGCCAGGCCGGGCATCCGGTATCAGCCGGGCAGGACCTGCTGGTCCTGCAAACCGAGGAGGAAGCATGAGCCTGTCCCTGAATATCGATACCTTGCGCCGCGCCTATCGCGCAGGCGGTCTGCGCCCCACGGAACTGATCGCCCAAGTGCTCGATGCCATCGCTGATGATCCGCATCGCGCCTGGATCAGTATCTTCCCGCGCGAGCAGTTGATGGAGTACGCGGCCAGACTGGAGGCCCGCGACCCAGGCAACCTACCGCTCTATGGCATTCCCTTCGCCATCAAGGACAATATCGGTCTGGCCGGCCTGCCCACCACCGCCGGCTGCCCGGACTACGCCTATCAGCCGGCTGAATCGGCCTTTGTGGTGCAACGCCTGATCGATGCCGGGGCCATACCCATCGGCAAGACCAATCTCGATCAGTTCGCCACCGGGCTGGTGGGCACGCGCTCGCCCTATGGCGCCTGTCGCAACGCCTTTGATCCCGACTACATCGCCGGCGGCTCGAGCAGTGGTTCGGCGGTGGCCGTGGCGCTGGGGCAGGTGAGTTTCGCGCTCGGCACCGACACCGCAGGTTCGGGCCGGGTGCCGGCCGCCTTCAACAACATCGTCGGCCTCAAGCCCACGCGTGGACTGCTGAGCACGCGCGGCGTGGTGCCGGCCTGCCGTTCGCTCGACTGCGTGTCGATCTTTGCGCTGACCAGCCCGGATGCTGCCGAGGTGCTGCGTGTGGTAGCTGATTTCGATGCTGCCGATGCCTACGCCCGGCCCGCGCCCGCCGATGTGGTGGAACTGCCGGCGCGGATTCGCATCGGCGTGCCTCTGGCAAGTCAGCTCGACTTCTTCGGCAACCCGGATTACGCGGCGTTGTTCGAGCAGGCCCTGACCCAGGCGCGGATGCTCGATGCCGAACTGGTGCCGCTGGACATCACGCCCCTGCTGGAGGCCGCTCGTCTGCTCTATGAAGGGCCCTGGTTGGCGGAACGCTACGCCGCCATCCGCGCCTTCATCGAAACGCAGCCCGAGAGCCTGCATCCGGTCACCCGTGCCGTGATCGAGCCGGCGCGCGAGCTGCGCAGCGTGGATGCTTTCGATGCCATGTACCGGCTGCAGGAACTCAGGCGCGCGAGCGAGGCGCTCTGGACACAAGTGGATTGCCTGTTGCTGCCCACGGCCGGCAGCATCTATCGCATTGCGGACATGGAAGCCGATCCCCTGCGCCTCAATAGCGCGCTTGGCCGCTACACCAACTTCATGAACCTGCTCGATCTCTGCGGCGTGGCCGTGCCGGCCGGCTTCACGCCTGCGGGCCTGCCCTTTGGCGTGACTTTCTGCGCCCCGGCCTGGCAGGACGCGGCCCTGCTCGATCTCGCCGGGCGCTTCCAGCAATTGGGCAAGCTGCCCCTGGGCGCCACCGGCCAGCCCTTGCCGGAGCCTGCGGCTTCGGTGCCATCGCGAGTATCCAGTTGGACCCGCGTCGCGGTCTGCGGCGCCCACATGGAAGGTCTGCCGCTCAACCACGAGCTGAGCAGCCGGGGCGGGCGGCTCATCAGCCGCACCCGCACCGCGCCCTGCTATCGTCTCTACGCCCTGGCCGGCGGGCCGCCCCAGCGTCCCGGCTTGGTGCGCGATGATACCGGCGCGCATATCGCGCTGGAGGTCTGGGAGCTGCCGCTGACGCATTTCGGCAGCTTCGTCGCTGGCATTCCGGCGCCACTTGGCATCGGCACGCTCACGCTGGAAGACGGCAGCACTGTGCAGGGCTTCGTCTGCGAAGCCTATGCCCTGGGCGATGCCCGCGACATTACCGAATTCGGCGGCTGGCGGGACTGGCTGCAGAAACCATCAGCAAATCCGGGCGCGAAATTGGCCGATTCCTGATGGTCGGGAAGCCAGCAGTGCAGGGACAGGTTGAGCATCAAAGTCCCGGATGGCAGGCGCGGCTCGTGCTGCGTTTTGCCCACACCGGTGACGCAACCGTCCTGCAGGAAAGTACCGGATATGGGCCATTGCGCATCCAGCGTCCCTTCCAGCCGGAAGGGAAGAGGGCCTGCCAGGTCGTGCTGCTGCACCCGCCGGGAGGCCTGGTGGGCGGAGATCGGCTGGAGATCGAAGTGGCCCTGGCGCCAGGCGCCCAGGTACTCCTGACCACGCCAGCGGCAAACCGCTTCTACCGCAGCGCGGGTGCCGAAGCCATGCAGCAGGTGGAGCTGAATCTGGCCGAAAACGCCTGGCTGGAGTGGCTGCCCCAGGAAACCCTGGTCTATGACCAGGCTATCGGGCGGCAGACCCTGAAAGTCGAGCTCGCGCCGGGCGCTCATTTCATGGGTTGGGAAATCACGCGTTTCGGGCGCAGTGCTCATGACGAGCGATTCACACGCGGGAGCTGGCATAACAGTTTTGAAATCTGGCAGGCGGGCCTGCCGCTCTGGCTGGATCGCCAGGTCCTGGAGGGCGGCAGTTCACTGCTCGCCAGCCCCTATGGGCTGGCTGGATTTCCGGTTTTGGGCAGTTTCGTCTTTGTCGGCGCCTCCCTGGAACGCGATTTGCTGGACGCCTTGCGCGAGCAGCCGCCTGCCCCCACCCAGGGCGAGTTTGGACTGAGCCGTCTGTCCCAGGGCTTGCTTTGCCGCTACAGGGGATGGTCGAGCGCCGAGGCACGCAGCCTGTTTACCCTTGTCTGGGACCAGTTGCGCCGGGCCTTTCTTGGCCGGCCGGCCTGCATCCCGAGAATCTGGCATACCTGAGGAGAACCGATGCAGCTTACACCACAGGAAAAGGACAAATTGCTGATCTTTACCGCCGCCCTGGTGGCGGAACGGCGCAAGGCGCGCGGGCTGAAGCTCAATTACCCGGAAGCCGTGGCCTACATCTCGGCGGGCATCCTGGAAGGCGCCCGCGATGGCAAGACCGTGAGCGAGCTGATGAGCTTCGGGGCAACATTGTTGCAGGCCGGGGAGGTAATGGACGGTGTGAAGGAAATGATCACGGAAGTGCAGGTCGAAGCGACCTTTCCGGATGGTACTAAGCTGGTCACGGTGCATGATCCCATTCGCTAGGAAATGGTGCAAGGAAACAGAAGTGCACCAGCCTTGAAGCAAAAGTGCACCAGCCTTGTGCGAAAACATCAGATTTATGCAGGATTCAGAAGCGCAAAACATGGCATGACCTTTGCAAAATGGCATCGGCAAACAAAAACATCACTAGCAAGAGGGGATGTCATGGGTGGAATGGTAAAAGGGGTTTTGTCAGGAACTGTTCTAGCGATTTTGATGGCTGGAATTTCTGCGCCTGTGCAGGCCGGAGGCATACTGAAAATCGATGATGATCACTGGATCAGTGTTGGTGCCGGATTGCGCACCAACTTTACTGTTGCCGAGGATGCCGCACCCAGTGGAGCGGATTATTCGAAGGACTTCGATGTCGACAGCGTGCGCTTGTACGTAAATGGAAAAATGCACAGGTACATAAAATTCACCTTTAATACGGAAAAGGCGGGTGAATTGTCGGATATTCGGCTTCTGGACGCAATCGCGCAATTTGAATTTTCGGATACCGCCAACATCTGGATGGGACGTTTCCTGCCACCGACTGATCGCGCCAATCTGGATGGTCCTTATTATCTTGGTACTTATGATTATCCATTCGTCAGTGCCTATCCCGCCATCCTCGCCGGGCGTGACAATGGCGCGGCATTCTGGGGACAGGTAGGCAAAGGGAAATTCAAGTATCAGGTTGGCGCATTCGAGGGTCGTAGGGAAGGGTCCAACCAGGGAGACAACCTGCTTTATTCCGGCCGGCTGGTGCTCAATCTCTGGGATCCTGAACCAGGCTATTACAACAGCAGCACCTATTTTGGCGCAGCCAACATTCTCGCATTCGGCGCCAGCATGACCTACCAGAAGGATGGCGCCGGTACCGAGGCCAACCCCGGAAATTTCAGGGGGCTTACCCTTGATGCGCTCATGGATCGCAAATTGCCGGGGGATGGCGTCGTCACGCTGGAGGGTGCCTATTATGACTATGACCTGGATGATGTCCCCGATCCATCACTCGTGCAGGGAGATGGCTATCTCGCTTATGCAGCATACATGTTTCCGCAAGCAATCGGCATCGGCAAATTTCAGCCACATGTGCGCTATCAAAAGCTGAATCCAGATTCCGGCACGGACCATGAACGCACGGACCTGGGCGTGAATTACGTTATCAGCGGCCATGATGCGCTGATCTCTGGCATCTATTCACGCGACAAATTCGCAGGTGAAGAGGCGGCCAATATCTTCAAGCTGGGCGTGCAACTGCAGTATTGAAGCCATCGAAAAGGAGCTTTACATGAGCATGGACAGAAGAAAATTCATAAAATCCCTAGGTAAGGCAGGTGTCGCAGGTATGGCGTTGCCATATCTGGGTGGCATCGAAACTGTTTTTGCGGCAGAGCCCATCAAGGTCGGTATCCTGCATTCGCTGTCGGGCACCATGTCCATCAGCGAAATTCCAGTCAAGAATGCCGAACTGATGGCCATCGAGGAAATCAACAACGCTGGTGGCGTGCTCGGGCGCAAGATTCAGCCGGTGATCGTCGATGGCGCTTCGGACTGGCCCACCTTCGCGCAGAAAACCAAACAACTTCTGGTGGACAACAAGGTTTCGACGATCTTTGGTTGCTGGACCTCCGCCAGCCGCAAGGCCGTCAAGCCGGTGGTGGAGCAATACAACGGCCTGCTCTGGTATCCGGTGCAATACGAAGGCAATGAGTGTTCGAAGAACATCATGTATACCGGTGCCTGCCCGAATCAGCAGATTGAGCCGGCCGTTACCTGGCTACTAAAAAACAAGGGCAAGAAGTTCTTCCTGGTTGGATCGGACTATGTCTTCCCGCGCACAGCCAATGCCATCATCAAGGGCCAGCTCAAGGCCATGGGAGGTCAGTTGGTCGGCGAGGAATACGCACCGCTTGGTCACATGGAATTCTCCACCATCGTCAACAAGATCAAGCAATCAGGCGCCAATGTGGTGTTCAGCACCATCAATGGCGACAGCAACGTGCCTTTCTACAAGCAGTTTGCGGCTGCCGGGCTGACGCCCCAACGCGTGCCCATCATGGCGGTGAGCGTGGCCGAGGTGGAGGTGCAGGGCATCGGTGCGCAGTACTGCAAGGGACACTACGCCAGCTGGAATTATTTCGAGAGCCTTCCCGGCGCGAAAAACGCCGCCTTCGTGCAGAACTTCCGTAAACGGTATGGCGCCAAGCAGGTGCTGGATGATCCCATCGTCCATGGCTACATCAACGTCCATCTCTGGGCCGAGGCGGTCAAGCGCGCCAAGAGCTTCGATCCGATGAAGGTGCGTGCTGCGGCCTTCCAGGTGAACATGGACAGCCCGCTGGGCATGGTGCGTGTCGATCCACGAAATCAGAACATGTACCAGGTTGCCCGGATCGGCGAGATCCAGCCCAGCGGCATGTTCAAGGAGGTCTGGAATTCGGGCAAGATTCTCGCGCCCGAGCCTTATAGCCGCTACATCTCCAAGAAGACCTGCGACTGGACCAAGGGCGGGCTGATCGCGGCGGCCCATTAAGCCACTTCCAGGGGGCGCCCAGGGGGCGCCCTCCTCAAGGAGAACCTCTCATGCCGGATTTCTCGATCTGGGCCGGGCAACTGTTCATTGGTCTGAGCAGCGCTTCCATTCTGCTGATGATGGGCCTTGGTCTGGCCATCGTGTTTGGCCTGATGGGCGTGATCAACATGGCCCATGGCGAATTGATGACAGCCGGCGCCTACACGGCCTTTCTGGTACAGACACTTTTTACCAGCCAGTTGTCTGATGTCTGGCAGCCTTATGCGATTCTTGCGGCCCTGCCGGTGGCATTCCTGGTTGCTGCGGTACTCGGCTGGTTGATGGAGATCAGCGTGATCCGCTTTCTGTACGGGCGACCGCTGGAGACCCTGTTGGCGACCTGGGGCGTGAGCCTCATCATGCAACAGGGGTTCCGTTCCCTGTTTGGCTCCAACAATGTCTCGGTAAGCACACCCGACTGGCTGACTGGTGGGGTGACGCTGACGCCTGATCTGCAATTGCCGACGGTCAGGCTCTTCATCCTCGGGCTGGTGCTTGTCACCCTGCTAGGCCTGTTTCTGGTGCTGTACCGCTCCCGCACGGGGCTCATGATCCGGGCGGCAATCCAGAACCGCGGCATGAGCGCGGCCTGCGGTGTGCCTACCAGGCGCATCGACGCGATTACCTTCGCCCTGGGCTCGGGCCTGGCTGGCCTGGCGGGTTGCGCGCTGTCACTGATCGGTTCGGTGGGGCCTTCCAGCGGTCAGAACTACATCGTCGATGCTTTCATGGTGGTCGTGGTCGGCGGGGTCGGCAATCTGGCCGGGGCCATCGTCGGCGCCTTCGGCATTGGCGAGTTGCAGGCCGGCCTGGAATACCTGTCATCTGCGACGATGGGCAAGGTCCTGATATTCGGGCTGATCATCATCTTTCTGCAACTGCGACCGGCCGGTCTGTTTCCGTCCCGCTCGCGCGCGCTGGATTAGGAGGCCTCGTGCTCAATTCCCGTCTGGGCGTGGAACTGGCGTCAATCGCGACGGCATTCGTCCTGTTGCTGGCCGCGCCCCTCTATCTGTCGGATTTCTCCCTCAATCTGCTTGGGCAATTCCTGGCCCTGGCCATCCTGGCCATTGGCCTGGATCTGATCTGGGGCTATACCGGCATCCTCAGCCTCGGTCAGGGCGTGTTCTTTGGGTTGGGCGCCTATGGCATGGCCATGTATCTCAAGCTCGCCGCACTCGGCCCAGGTGAGTTGCCGGACTTCATGACCTGGAGCGGCATCGAGGAACTGCCGGCCATCTGGCAGCCCTTTCAGTCCTTCCCCCTCACCCTGCTCCTGATCGTGCTGATCCCGGGTCTCCTGGCCTGGCTGCTGGGTGCACTGGTGTTCAGGAGCCGGATCAAGGGTGTCTATTTCTCCATTCTCACCCAGGCACTGGCCGTGATTGTGGCCACCCTGTTTGTGGACCAGCAGGAACTGACCGGTGGCAGTTCCGGCCTGACCAATTTTCAGTCCCTGTTCGGCATGCCGCTGAACGAGCCGGAAACCCAGGTCAGGCTCTACTATGCCAGCCTCCTGATCCTGCTTGGCGTGTATCTGTTGGCGCGCTGGATTACCGGGTCTTCGATGGGCAAGATCCTGCGCGCGATTCGTGATGCCGAGAACCGCACCCGTTTCTGCGGTTACAATCCGACCGCATATAAGGCCTTCGTGTTCGGGCTCGCGGCGGTGTTTGCCGCCGTGGCAGGCGCCTTGTACGTGCCTCAGAATGGCATCATCGCGCCAGCCATGCTGGGTGTCGTGCCATCCATCGAGATGGTGATCTGGGTGGCGCTTGGTGGACGAGGCACCCTGATCGGCGCGATTCTGGGTACCCTCATCGTGAACTACACAAAATACTATCTGAGTAACGCCTACCCGGATTTCTGGCTGTATTTCCTGGGTTCGCTGTTCCTGCTGGTGGTGCTTGCTTTCCCCCAGGGCATCGTCGGTTCCCTGCCACGGATCGAGCGCAGCAAGGCGCAGAAGGTGCAGACGGCATGAGCACGGGCCAAAGCATACTCGAAGTGCATGATGTCAGCGTCAGTTTCGATAAGTTCAAGGCGCTGGATCACCTGAACTTTTCCATGCTGGAAGGCGAGCTGCGCGTGGTCATCGGACCCAACGGCGCCGGCAAGACGACCCTGCTGGACGTCATCAGTGGGCGCACCCGCGCGGACAGCGGCCAGATCCGCTTCAATGGCCAGGACATTACCCGCATGGCCGATTTCCAGATCGTGAGACGTGGCATCGGACGCAAGTTCCAGGCGCCCTCGGTCTTTCCCGACCTGAGCGTGTCCGAGAACCTGGCGCTTGCCGCCAGGCGTAAGCGGGGCGTACTGGCGGCGCTGTTCCAGCGCCGCGATCCCGAGGAGACGCGCCGAATCAATGAGGTGCTGGAACTGATCGATCTCGGCCGCCTCCGGGATCAGCGGGCCGGCAGTCTGGCCCACGGCCAGAAACAATGGCTGGAGATCGGCATGGTGCTGGTATCCAGACCCCGCCTGATGCTGATCGATGAACCCATCGCCGGCATGACGGCCAGCGAGGTGGCCCGCACTGCCGGACTGCTGAGACAGCTGCTGGGTTTCTGTTCTGTGCTGGTCATCGAGCATGACATGAATTTCGTGCGGGAGATCGCCGATCGGGTCAGCGTCTTTCATCAGGGTGCCCTGCTCACGGAAGGGAGCTTCGATCGCGTCCGCGCCGATGATCGGGTGCGAGCGGTCTATCTGGGAACGGAGGAGGGCGCGCATGCCTGAGACTTTGCTGAATATTTCCAGACTGCAGTCCGGCTATGGCAGCTCGCAGATCCTGCGGGATGTCTCCCTGGGCATCGAGCAGGGCGAGATCGTCTGCCTGCTGGGCCGCAATGGAGTCGGCAAGAGCACGCTGCTCAAAACCCTGACGGGGCTGATCAAGGCATCTGCCGGCAGCATTCAGCTACAGGGGCAGGACATCACCCGCATGCCGACTCATCTGCGCGCCAGGGCGGGGCTGGGCTATGTGCCCCAGGGGCGGGAGGTGCTCCCGCAGTTCACCGTGGAGGAAAACCTGCTGCTCGGGACCCTGGCCCGCGGCAGTAACCGCATGCAGTTACCGGATGATATCTTCGTCTACTTCCCTATGTTGCGCAGCATGTTGCGGCGCAAGGCCGGGATGCTTTCAGGTGGGCAGCAACAACAGCTCGCCCTGGCCCGGGCCCTGATGGGTGAACCGCGACTGCTTCTGCTCGACGAGCCCACCGAGGGCATCCAGCCCAGCATCGTGCAGGAGATCGGCGAAATCATTCAGAGACTGAACCGGGAAAAGGGAATCGCCGTGCTCCTGGTCGAGCAGAAGATCCCCTTCGCCCGCCGTCTGGCCAGCCGGTTTTTTGTGATGGAGCGCGGCGACATTGCGGTCCAGGGGCCAATCGAGCAACTCGATCAGTCGGTGATTGCAAGCTATCTGGAAGTGGCCTGATGACTCCGGGCGAAGTGATTCCACTGGAAGGCAGCATCGAGCTCAATGCCGGCCGGCGGCAGATAGCACTGGAAGTGGCCAATACCGGCGACCGGCCGGTGCAGGTCGGCTCGCACTTTCACTTTTACGAGGTCAATCGCGCCCTGCGCTTCGATCGCGCCCAGGCGCGCGGCATGCGCCTCGACATCCCGGCCGGCACGGCGGTGCGCTTCGAGCCGGGCGACACCCGCGAGGTCAGGCTCGTGCCCTTTGCCGGCAGCCGGGAGATCTATGGCTTCAATGCCCTGGTCGAGGGCCCGCTGGAGGGTGCGTCATGAGCCAGATGGACCGTCGCGCCTATGCCGAGCATTTCGGCCCCACGGTCGGGGACCGCGTGCGCCTGGCCGATACGGCGCTTTTGATCGAGGTGGAAAAGGACTTCACCGTCTACGGCGATGAGGTCAAGTTCGGCGGCGGCAAGGTCATTCGCGATGGCATGGGACAGTCGCCGATCACGAATGCCCAGGGCGCCATGGATCTGGTCATCACCAATGCCCTGATCCTCGACTGGTGGGGCGTGGTCAAGGCCGATGTCGGCGTGAAGGATGGCCTGATTGCCGCCATCGGCAAGGCTGGCAATCCCTACACCCAGGCTGGCGTGGACATCATCATCGGTCCCGGTACGGAGATCATCGCCGGCGAGGGCATGATCCTGACCGCCGGCGCGATCGACAGTCATATCCATTTCATCTGTCCGCAGCAGATCGAGACCGCGCTGGCCTCCGGCGTGACCACCATGATGGGCGGCGGCACGGGTCCGGCCACCGGCACCAATGCCACCACCTGCACGCCCGGACCCTGGTATCTGGCGCGGATGCTGCAGGCGGCCGATGCATTCCCGATGAATCTGGGTTTCCTTGGCAAGGGCAACAGCGCCCGTCCGGAGGCCCTGGTCGAGCAGGTCGAGGCCGGGGCCATGGGCCTCAAGCTGCACGAAGACTGGGGGACGACCCCGGCCAGCATAGATACCTGCCTGAGCGTGGCCGATCGATATGACGTGCAGGTGGCCATCCATACCGATACCCTCAACGAGGCCGGTTTCGTGGAGGATACCGTGGCCGCCTTCAGGGACCGAGCCATTCATACCTATCACACCGAGGGCGCAGGCGGCGGCCATGCACCGGACATCATCAAGGTCTGCGGCCTGCCGAATGTACTGCCGTCTTCCACCAATCCGACGCGACCCTATACCGTGAACACGGTCGACGAGCACCTTGACATGCTCATGGTCTGTCATCACCTCGATCCCGGCATTGCCGAGGATGTGGCCTTTGCCGATTCGCGCATTCGCCGCGAGACCATCGCCGCCGAGGACATCCTGCATGACCTGGGCGCCTTCAGCATGATCGCCTCGGATTCCCAGGCCATGGGCCGGGTGGGGGAGGTCATCATCCGCACCTGGCAGACCGCGCACAAGATGAAGACCCAGCGCGGCAGTCTGCCGGGCGATCCCGCGCGGCATGACAACCTGCGGGCACGACGCTACATCGCCAAGTACACCATCAATCCCGCCATCACCCACGGCATCGCCGGCTATGTCGGCTCCATCGAACCGGGCAAGCTCGCCGATCTGGTGCTCTGGCGGCCGGCCTTCTTCGGCGTCAAGCCCGAGCTGGTCCTCAAGGGCGGCATGATCGCCTGGGCGCAGATGGGCGACGCCAACGCCAGCATTCCCACCCCGCAGCCGGTGCATGGCCGGCCCATGTTCGCAACCTTCGGCGGCGCGCGGCATGCGACCGCGCTGAGCTTCGTCTCGCAACGGGCGCTGGAGGCCGGCATTGCCGCCCGGCTCGGGCTGCGGCATCAGGTCATGGCCGTATCCGGCACCCGCAACATCGGCAAGCGCGATATGAAGCTCAATGACGCCATGCCGCACATGGAAGTCGATCCGGAAACCTATGAAGTCCGCGCGGATGGCGAACTGCTGATCTGTGAGCCGGCCTCGGTTCTCCCTCTCGCTCAACGTTATTTTCTGTTCTAGGACGCCATGATCATCTTCACGCAACGCCTGGACCCCATTCCCGATGCCCGGGCCAACATGAACCTTCTGCTGAGCGCTGAAGAGCGCCAGCGCAGCCGCTTTCGCTGTCATGCAAAATCCGGCGAGGAGGTCGAACTGCGCCTGCCACGCGGCACCGTGCTGCGCGACTCTGATATTCTCTACGGCGATGGCGAGCATGTGGCGCGTGTGCTGGCCCGTCCCGAGCCGGTACTGACCGTCAGCGCCTCCGATCCGCTTCTGCTGTTGCGCGCGGCCTATCATCTGGGTAACCGGCATGTGCCGCTGGAAATCACGCCCGAATTCCTGCGCCTGTCGCCTGACCCGGTACTGGCGGACATGCTCCGCCGCCTGCATCTGCAGGTCATCGAGGAAATCCGGCCCTTCCAGCCAGAAAACGGCGCCTATCATGGCCATTCACATGAACCACGCCTGATCCATGGCCATGAACGCTGAACTGGCTCTCCCGAGGCTCCTGCAACTGGCGAGCCCTGCGCTCCCGGTTGGCGCCTATAGCTACTCGGAAGGGCTGGAGCAGGCCTGCGAGGCGGGCAAGGTGAATGACGCCGGCAGCCTCGAAAGTTGGCTGCTGGATGCCTTGCACTCCGGCAATGCCCGGCTCGAAGCCGCGCTGGTCCTGCGGGCCTGGTCTGCGTGGCAGGCCCGGGACCTGTCCCTGCTACGCTATTGGGATGCGTGGTGCGATGCCACGCGCGAGAGCGAGGAACTGCGCGGCCAGAGTCTCGACATGGGCCGGGCCCTGGCGCGCCTGCTGCGGGATCTCCATCCCACTGATGCCGAGTTGCAGACGGCCTGTACAATTGCCCGTCACTTCAGCAGCGTTTTCGGGCTGACCGCAGCCTACTGGGAGATCCCGCAGCACATGGCCGTGGAAGGCTATCTGCATGCCTGGGCCGGCAATATCATCAGCGCCGGCGTGAAGCTCATCCCGCTGGGTCAGACCGCCGGCCAGCGCCTGCTCTGGTCCCTGCAGGGCGACATTCGCCTGGCAGCAGCGCAGGCCCTGGATCTGCCGGATGAGCAACTGGCGAGCTTCGGTCCGGGACTGGCGCTGGCCAGCATGCATCATGAAATACAGTACACCCGCCTGTTTCGCAGTTGATCATGGGAGAAGAACGATGAGTGCCTTTCGAGTCGGCGTCGCCGGGCCAGTGGGCTCCGGCAAGACCGCCCTGGTGGATGCCCTGTGCAAGGCGATGCGCGATGATTATCGCCTGGCCGTGGTCACCAACGACATTTACACCCAGGAAGACGCGCAGTTCCTGGTGCGCAGCACCGCTCTTGCGCCGGAGCGTATCATCGGTGTCGAGACCGGCGGCTGCCCGCACACCGCCATCCGCGAGGATGCCTCCATGAATCTCTCCGCCATCGAGGTCCTGGAACAGCGTTTCCCCGATCTCGACATCCTCTTCGTCGAGAGTGGCGGCGACAACCTGGCGGCCACTTTCAGCCCGGAACTGGTGGACCTGACGCTCTATGTGATCGACGTGGCCGCAGGGGACAAGATCCCGCGCAAGGGTGGACCCGGCATCACCAAATCCGACCTGCTCATCATCAACAAGATCGATCTCGCGCCTTACGTGGGCGCCAGTCTGGAAGTCATGGACCGCGATGCCCTGAAAATGCGCGTGGACAAACCTTTCATATTCACCAATCTCAAGAAAAATGTGGGTCTGGCCGAAGTGATCGACTTCATTGCACAACGCGCCTGATGCGCAGGTACCCAGACCCACGAGATTGTTGGCCAGACAGGCCGAATGATGGGTAATTCGGCCTCCGAGTCCTTCGGACCACTGAACTTGTTCTGTCAAAGTAGTAGATCGGCCCCAAGAATCCGTTTAGCCGACACAGATACTTGCGCGGTATCCCGGTATCCGCCGCCAGCAGAAAGCCAATGATCTGCTCCTTGGAAAATCCTTTTTTATGTCAATTCCTTCCGGCTATGGATTTGGACTCTACATCATCATCGTCGCGTTACTCAATCAGGAAGGTCGTCGTGACAATCACAAACTACATGCCCTAAGGATGGGAGATCCATTTCCAAACGCAGAGACCGGACTTTCATCATGCCCTTGGCTTGAATCGATATCGGGACTCGGGCTGCCAGCCACATGCAGCGAACACGTATGTTCAAGAATGCTGTTGGCATGGTCGAGGTCCCTGGCAATGTAGGTGGCCTCAGAGGGGACTTGGGCAGTCATGGGAGCACGTAGCAGCACCGTCGTTTCTACACCGGCAGCATGCGCTGCTCTAACGTCGCTTTCATGGTCACCTATCAGGATCGAGTTGCCCAGATCCAGATCGAGATCAGTGCGCGCACGCAAGATCATGCCTGGCTCTGGTTTTCTGCATGTGCATTGGGTTGCTGAAGTCCCAAAGCTCGGATGATGTGGGCAGAAATAAACGGCACTGATGAAAACGCCCTTGTCAGCAAATCGGCTCAACATCCATTCACTGAGTTGATGAAAGTCATGCTCGGAATACATGCCACGCGCAATTCCCGCCTGATTGGTGACCACCACGATCAAATACCCGGCGGCCTGGAACGATTGGCACAGGGAAAATATTCCATCCACGAACTCGAAATCCCGAAGCTGGTGCACATGCCCGAAATCCTTGTTGATGACACCATCACGATCGAGGAAAAGCGCCCTTTTCAATTCACACATAGTTCCCTGTCCGCACGGTGGTAGTCTTCAGGAACGCCAATGTCGATGAAGTAGGCGTCAGATATGAAACTGGCGCCATCCAGATTGCCTAATTCTGGCTGCAGGAAATCGGCCTCGAATGAAAACTTATCCGGCAAGTCGGGTCTGCTAAGCAAGTCCTTTTGCAGGATATATATGCCACCATTGATGTAATGGCACTCTCCCTGCTGAGCTGCGCCAAAAGCCATTATTCTTCCCTCGATGACCTGCACGCTGCCGAACCGACTCGCCTGGTGGGCTGGCTTGAGGGCCAGCGTTACCTTGGACTGCTCCGCCTGGTGTGCGTCGAACATTTGCTGAAGCGGGATCTTGAACAATGTGTCGCCATTGAGGACCAGAATGTCTTTTGCGTGCATCAATTCCAAAGCCTGACGCAACGCGCCGCCCGTGCCCAGCGGTTCGGTCTCGATGGAATAAACCAGTTCCATTCCCGCAAACTCCTGGCCAAAATGTTCCATGATCATCTCGCGCCGATAACCGACGGCAAGGCATACCCGCGCGATTCCTTCAGCGGCCAGATAACGCAGGAGATGTTCGAGAAAAGGGCGGCCACAGACAGGTGCCAGTGGCTTCGGGACTTCGCCAGTGATCTGACGAAGCCGGGTACCAAGCCCACCTGCAAGAATGATGGCTTCCTTCATAGGCGTTCCCTGTCCCCAAAAATCAAGCGTTCCACAATGGCACAGATGACGTGGCCAATGAGAATATGTGATTCCTGAATTCTGGCGGTACTTGATGAAGGAACCATCAGGCAGTGATCCGCCAGTTCCATGGCCTGAATGCCTCCCTTGCCCGTGAGTGCCACTGAATGAATGCCCAAATCGTGGCAGGTTTTGAATCCTCGGAGGATATTGGGTGATTTGCCGGAAGTGGAAATGCCGATGAAAAGATCACCAGGACGGCCATTGGCCTGGAGTTGCCGACTGAACAGGTTCTCATAACCATAGTCGTTGCCTATGGCAGTAACAGTGGAGGGATCCGTCGTGAGTGATATGGCAGGGAGGCCCGGCCTGTCAAACATGAAGCGGCTCACGAATTCCGCAGCAATATGTTGCGCATCTGCAGCGGAACCGCCGTTACCAGCGAGCAGAATCCGATTGCCGCCTTGAAAGACGGACACGCAGAGTTCGGCGACACAGGCTATTTCTTCCGTCAGCGCATCCATGCCAAGAATTTCTTCCTTGACGCCGATCGAACTGCGGATTTCACTTTGAACGAATGTTCTCAAGCTCGCCATGATTGCGCCCCCTGGCCCGTGAAGTGGAATCTCACAATCTCTCCCTGCAGGGGTTTCAGTGCCGACAATAGTTCAAGTCGTCTTGTTGGTGAGGTCATGAGCATCATGAATCCACCACCCCCCGCGCCAGAGATCTTGCCTGCCTGCGCGCCGGCCTGGCTGGCACGTTCGAAAATGGACTCGATGAAGTCGTTGCTGATCGCCTTGGCCATGCGCTTCTTGGCCTGCCAGGACTTTCCAAGGTGGGCCGTGAAGCCCTCGATATCTCCTTTCAACAAGAACTCCTTCATGCTCAGGGCGTCCTCCTTCACCTCGAGCATGGCCTGGACAGACTGTTCCGATCGTGATTTGGTGTTTTCCACCTGCTCCTGAATGATACGGGCTGAATCCCGCGACCGGCCTGTGTAATAAAGTACAATGGAGTTTTCCAGCTCATTGATGGTGGCATCCTTGATGCGCAGTGGATTTACTATGACTCGATCATGACCATAGAACTCCATGAAATTCACACCACCGAACGTGGCGGCATATTGATCCTGCTTGCCGCCGGCGAGCCCGACATCACAACGCTCTATTTCAAAGGCGAGCTGCGCAAGATCGTATTCACCCAGAGGGATATTCAGTGCTTCCTGGTAGGCTCGTAACATTGCTACGACCATGGTGGAAGATGAGCCGAGTCCACTACCGGGAGGCGCATCCGAATAGGTGACCACGCATATTTCCATCGGCTTGCCCTGATTGAATTCCTTGACAACCCGGTTATAGACCGCCTTGTGCAGACTGAGGACGCCATCCAGTGGAAAAAATTCCTGCAGCGGCCCCCTGAATGATTCCTGCAAGTCCATGGCCTGGAAACAAATGCCTTCTCCCGGAATGGCAAAGATGGTGCAGTAAGCATACATGTCGATCGTTGCATTCAGAACGAAACCACCATGCTGATCGCTGAAAGGAGACACATCCGTTCCGCCTCCAGCAAAGCCAAGGCGCAGTGGGGCTTTAGAGCGACAAACCATGTAACACCTCCCGTGTTGACATCAAGATCGGGGTTAGGCAATGAATCTGTTTAGCCCGGACTCATGTAAATGTTTTATCTTTGTGGAATCGTTCATTGAGTGACCCTGGACTCCTGCAGCATTCGTAATGATGAATGCCGGGTTGCTGCCATGTCGAAGCGCGTGCAGGCTTCAGATACAGCTTCCATCAATTTCTGCCGGAAACGCTCAGGCGAAAACCTTTGAGCGTTGGCCCGACATTCCCTGGCTGAGAAAAGGGGGTAAGCGGTTTCGAACCGGTGAACGGCATCGATGATCGATGCCGCACTCTGCTCTTCGAAGAAAATGCCCGTAGGTCCTGGCGATGACTGCTCGCGGTTTGCATGATGCGATCTTGGAGAGATCAGTGTTGGTTCGGTTGGCAACCCAATCACGGTTTCCAGCGCGCCGCCTCTGCCATAGGCAATGACAGGCGTGCCGCAGGCCTGTGCTTCTATAGGGGTCAGGCCCAGGTCCTCCTCGGAAGCAAAAATGAAGGCCTTGGCACGCTGCATGTAGTCGCGCAATTGGTTGAAAGGCTGATAGCCGAGCAATGTAATGTTGCTGGTTACCTTGGACTTCATCATTTCAAAATCAGGACCATCACCAATTACGATCAACCGCTTGTCCTTCATCGCGGCAAAGGCCTCGATGATCAGATCGACCCGCTTGTACTGAACCATGCGCGATGCGGTGAGATAGAAATCCTCTTTGTCCTCACACATCGGGAAGGCTTCGATGTCTGCGGGGGGAAAGATAACCTTTGCCTCACGCCGATATGTTTTTTCAATGCGACGCGCAACGTAGTGAGAGTTGGAAAGAAACTGATCCACACCGTTTGCGCTGCGCGTGTCCCATATGCGGAGCTTGTGAAGCATCCATTTCACCATCCAGCCTTTCAAGCCAGTTTTCAGGCCTGCCTGACTCAGATACAGGTGCTGCAGGTCCCAGGCATATCGCATCGGTGAATGAACATAGCTGACATGCACCTGATTGGGGCCGGTGATCACTCCCTTCGCTACGGCATGGGAACTGGAGATGATCAGGTCATAAGAGGATAGATCCAACAGTTCGATGGCCATTGGCATGAGCGGAAGATATTGACGGAAATGCTTGCGTGCAAATGGCATCTTCTGGACGAAGGTGGTCTTTGCATGCTTGTTCAGCAGGAATCCGCGCTCGTCATCCTTGAGAAAATCAACCACGGCAAAAAGATCGGCTTCCGGATAGCACTGGAGGATCTGCTCCACGACGCGTTCTGATCCGAAATAATCGACAAACCATTCATGGACCACAGCGATTTTCATGACAATCTCCTTATGGCTAGCCGGCACGCTGCAATAGACGGGTTGCTGACCTGGAGCCATCCCGACGGGTGTTCAGGCCATACATGTGCGTCTTCATGATTTCGCCGCAATTGATCACGACTCCACGCAGCAGAACGAGTCCTGTTAGTCCCTCCTGGTGTTCTGCCCATTCCTGCCGAGGTGTATGGCCAATTCGGAGTACTGACAACATCAGATCTGCGCGCGGGGCCAGAATGATGCTGTCACTGACGGTGGGGAAGGCCGGTGTATCCAGAACGATGTAGTCGAATTCACGTCTGATCTCGTCGAAGATCCTGTCGACCTTTTCATGGCTGAGAATCTCGGCGGGACTCATGTCCGTCTCCAGGATCGGACTGATATATGAAAAGCTGCCATTCATGACTCTTTGCACGGCATTGCGCCACTGTGTAATTCCACAGAGCAGTTCACCGGCACCCACATGGCTTCGCGGGAACTTCGATCTGTCCCTTGCGGAAGTCCTGAGATCCAGATCCAGGAGTAGAACTTTCTTGCCATCCAGTGCAAGCGCGTGGGAGAGGTTGGTGGCAAGCGTGGTCTTGCCATCACCCGGGACGGCAGAGGTGATCATGATTATCTGGCCCAGCCTGCCCTGCAGGGTGTGATAGATGTTCGAACGCAACACTCTGAGCGATTCGGCGCCGGTGGATTGTGGTGCCTCAACCAGGAAAAGCGGATTGTTTCCTGATTGCTTGCCAGGCAGATGCGGAAGGGCTGCATAGGTTGGAGCGCCATTGAGCATTCTGCGGGCCTGATGGGAAGTCTGGACCCGCCTGGAGAGGAAGTGATAAGCAAAGATTGATGTGATGCTTAGAAACAGGCCAGCAAACACCCCAGTCCCGAGCAGGAAAGAGGCTTTTGGGCTGATTGTCTGGTCCGGTATGATTGCTTCTTCAAGAATATGATTTTGGGAGACTGTAGAAGCCTTGCTCAAGGCGGATTCCTCTTGCTTCTGCATGAGGAATACATATAGCTTGCCCAGGACCTCCGCATTGCGGGTCAGGGCGATGATTTCCATTTCCGAGCGTGGCAACTGCTTCATCGCCGCATCCGTTCTGCCAATGCGGTCCTGCAGGTCGGCCAAGGTCTGGCTCGCCATTTGCCGCTCATTGGCTATCAGTGCGGCAATCGACTGCTGCAGGCGCTGTGAGACAGCTTTCTGTTCCGCCACCAACGGAGAGGCATCGGTTTGAGTCTCTCTGAGCTGGGCAAGCGTGGCTTCGGACTTCGCGAGGCTGCCGCTCAGTTCGTCGAGGACCCTGCTGTCGGCCATGTTGAGCTGATAGCTGTCGATATGGCCGGCCGCGATCTGTCGCTCGATGTTGTTCAAGGCATTGAGCTTCATGCGCGCCTCGGTCGCCTGTTTCTGGTAATCCGCAGCCGAACTGATCATGACCTTGGCGTTTTCTGGCGCTTCGATGATCCCCGTCTTCTGTTTGTATGCTGCGAGCTTCTGGTCGGCCAGCACGAGTGACTGGCGTACTTTTTCCAGTTGCTGTTTGGCAAAGTCGCCTTTCGCGCTGGCTTCTTCCGTTTTCCAGCGCAGACTCTGGGCGAGGTAATCAGCCATCAACTGGTTCACGAAAGCTGAGGCCTGATAAGGCTGGGTGCTTTTGAAACCGACATAGATGACATTGGCCTTGCTGGTAGATCCCTCGCCATTTTCCTTCTTGGGTGTATACACCTGCAGGGCATCATTTCTGATCAGTGTCTGATAATAGGAATAGGCGGGCTGGATACTGAGCTTGTATGTGCTGCCTGGCGCTGGCACGAAGCCCTTGTCATATCCCTGCAGGTTCATGCTCAGTTGGTTAGGGACTGTGAATGGCTGGCCCATCATCCCCGAGCCAAGCAGCGTCTTGCCGGCAAATACCTGGTAATGCCCTTTGGAAGCAAACCTGACGCTCAGAGGGCTACCTGCGAGCATCGGGTTGTGCAGGTCTGCATATATGGCAACGAGGGCATCCTGGCGGGGTTTGTAAAGCCGGATGTCCTTTCCGGAAAGCTTCCAGTGCCAGTTACGCAAGTTATCGGAAGAGCCGGCTGCTTCAACCTGGGCGTTCAGCCCGGTTTCCTTGATGGCCTGCACGACAAGGTCGCGGCTCTTCAAAACCGCCATCTGGCTTTCAATGCCTCCGGACATGCTGCCCTGATCCAGTGCCCGGCTGAAGTTGTCCTGGCTTGCCAGATTCCTGTCGTGTATGTCCCCCAGGTACAGGCCGCCATTGCTCCTGAATACAGGGCGTGACCAGAGCAGCATGAAAATACTGGCCAAAATGCAGAGCAGCGTTATTCCCACAATCCATTTCCAGTGTCTGCGCACAACCAGGCCAAGCTCATGCAGATCGATCTCATCATTTTTCTGTGCTTTCATCGGGGTCTGGATGACCGGTCCTAGCATGGTTTCCATGGCACATCTCCTTTCCTGGAATTGGTGAGTTGCGTATTAGTGGGCGCCATGACCACTGATCACTGTCCTGATGGTCCGCCCCAGCAGATATAAGTCGAACCAGATCGACCATTTTCGGACGTAATAGAGCTCCATCTGCACCCTTTCCGTGTAGGAAATGTTATTGCGCCCGGATACCTGCCAATAACCGGTAATGCCTGGCCTGACACTCAGAATCAAATCGCGGGCTGACTGCATTTGCAGTACCTCCTCCCGGCTGACCGGCCGCGGTCCCACAAGGCCCATCTCGCCGCGCATCACGTTCCAGAGTTGCGGAAGTTCATCTAGGCTTGACTTGCGCAGGAAATCGCCGAAACGGGTTACGCGGGGATCCTGGCGCAACTTGTGAAACTGCTCGAACTCAGCCTTCAAATCCGGCCGCTCTTCCAGGATTTGCTGCAGGCGGACTTCGGCATCCACGTACATGGTCCTGAATTTCCATACCTTGAACGGCTTGCCATTCTTGCCAATTCTTTCCTGACGGAAAAACACAGGGCCTGGTGAGTCCAGCCTGACCATAATGGCCAGGATGAACAGAAGCGGAAGAATGACCAATCCTCCGGTTAAGCTCAGCACCAGATCCATCCATCGCTTTAATTGCTGATAGAAGGGGATGAGGAGCTTGTGCTGCATTTCCAGCCCCAGAGCACCACCAAGGTCCCTCGGTGCCACCGCCAGCGTCGTGCTGCCCACACTATCCGCGAGCATGATCACGTGCGGAAAGGTCAGACTGTGAGATTTGAGTAATGGAATCATTTCATCGGGGTGGCGGCCGTTACGTGCGAGAAGCAGATAATTCACGCCTGATTCCACGAGTGTCCTGGCTTCGGCGCTGCTTTGATCGACAATTCCGTCAACCGACATTCCTGAGTCATTTTCATCCTGCATCCGGCCGATGACCTTGAAGCCCAGACGGGGATTCTCTTCAAGCTCACGTACCGTTCTGGTCAGTGTTTCACCTTGGCCACACACGACCAGGGCTGTTCCCCACCACCAGCACTGGGCAAAGAATGACCTTGCGATCGAACGCCCGAAAGGAATGAGCAGCAGACTGCTTAGCCAATGAATGAGGATGACGAATGGCGGTGGAAGGCCGGCAGGCTGAAATAGTATGTATGCGGAAAAAAGTGTGGCTGAAACACTGCTGATGGAAAGAAATATCAAGCGGATTTCTTCGGGAGGATTCAATCCTGGTGCAGGATAGAGATTGGTTGCTGCCAAACCCAGAAGTGAAAGCATGATCAGCGCGCCTGCCTGCAAGTGCCATGTTTCTGCAGGTTCGCTGCCAAAGATGCCAGCAATCGCCAGTCCGGCCAGTGTGCTCGTCAAGAGCGCAAGTGAGTCACTGGATAAGAGTATCAGTCTGGTGATCCCTGTCTTCGGGAACATTCGTTGACAATGTCCTGCCTCGCTGTCGTACGCATCGGTAATCGGAGGCAAGGGCGTTTGTGTATTCAGCATGATTCAGACTCCTGTACAGATTGATCGGATCGGTGTCCGCGGGTCTGCAGCGATTTAAAGCTGTACTGAATGAAGCAGAAAAATATTCTACTGGCGCTTCTATGTGTGCTCTTGCCTGGAGTCCAATAATTCTCCAGAGCTGGTCAAGGAGATATCTTCAGTCAATCTGCAGCAAGGACCATGCCTGAATTCTGGAAAATAATTTTCATGGCGGAATAGTCATGTGCAGATTGCCTGGAATGTTGGCTGTTGCTTGGATCGCGACTAATTGGTTTGTGTGCAAACTATTTGGCATTGGCAAAATTCTGGCAAACCGAATATCGAGAGAAATCATGATTGCCCAAAAAAGGGCCCTGATTTGGTGCTCATGTAGTAATTTGGTGCGATAACCTTTGGCTTGCTACTTGGGATTTAGGATCAAAGTTGGTATGCATAGGACTTAAGGCTGATTAAAAAAATCAAATAATAGGTCCTTTGTCCCATTGAAAAAATATAATGATTCGTGGTTTTCGCCATAGGTGAGGAAAATCCGATATGTATCGCCTGCGGCCCGAATATTGCTGTTGGAATAATGGCTGATTTGAAAGGCAGTAAAGGCATTCCTGCATACCGATCTTCAGTAGTTATCTGAATACGATATGTAATACGGGCGGGGAAAAGTACTCACTGCGACATTCTGCATTCGGGAGAGGTTGCCTGCATGAGGCATTCAATCGCTACACTGGTGATCCGGCTCTTGAGTCTGCTGCGCGGCGAGACTGGGGTCGGGGCGATGGTCTCCACGCTCTGGACCAATCTGCTGATCATGGCGATCAATCTCGGCACGGGTGTGCTCACTGCCAGAATGCTGGGCCCTGAGGGTCGCGGCGAACTGGCGGCCATGACCTTATGGCCGCAACTGCTGGGATATATGGTCGTGCTTGGATTACCTACGGCCCTGGTTTATCAGGCCAAGTGCCAACCAGAACTTCAGCGAGAGCTGATGGGTGCCGCGCTTGTCCTCTCGGTGGCCATGGGCGGGATTTCGGTCCTGTTTGGCTGGTGGCTGATTCCGATCTGGCTACAGCATTATTCGCCGGAAATCGTTCATTTCGCCCAGTGGATGATGTTTGTCGCGCCCCTGGAAGTTACCGGATTGGTCTTCATGGCCGGTATGCAGGTCATGAGCCATTTCACTGATTACAACCGGCTTCGATACTTTACTCCCGCATTCACACTCCTGGCCTTGCTCCTGCTGGTTGTTTCAGGAAACCTTTCCCCTTTCACTGCAACGCTAGCCTACCTGCTGGCCGCCTTTCCGGTTTTTCTCTGGGGCCTACGCTGGACCTGGATCAGCTTTCGTCCCGTTCTCAGCTCATTCCGCTCTTCAAGTGAAGCCCTGTTGTCTTATGCCTGGCGCTCCGCCGGATCCAGTCTCGCCACCGTACTGGCGCCGCAACTGGATCGTGTGCTTGTACTTGGGCTGTTGAGTCCTGCTGCCATGGGTCTCTATGTGGTTGCCGTCAGTCTGGCGCGCACCCTGAGCAGTCTCATTTCTCCGATCAGCAATGTCCTGTTGCCGAAAACCGCTGGCCGAGCGCCTGACGAGATTCTGGCAGTCACGGGCAGGACAGTAAGAGCCACCCTGGCGCTGACTGGCGCGGTGGCCTTGCCCTTGGGGCTGCTGGCACCCTGGGTGCTTGAACTGCTCTATGGGCCTGGCTTTGTCGAAGCAACACAGGTCTTCCGAATCCTGTTGCTCGATGCCATTTTCGCGAGTGCCGGCATGGTGCTGGCCCAGGCTTTTCTGGCCGTGGGAAAACCGGGATTCGTCTCTATCCTGCAGGGTGTGAGCCTGATACTGACTGTCATCCTGGTCATGCTGCTGACGCCGCGGTTTGGTCTGACTGGGGTGGCAAGTGCCATGCTGATCTCGACTATCCTGCGGCTCCTGATGATCAATCTCAGCGTGCCACGCATCTTCAATGTGGCCCCTCCGCAATTGCTGCCCGTCTGGTCGGAACTTGTCGATGTCATGCGTTTGGTTCGGAATACCGGGAGGACTTGATCCATGAAAATCAGTGTACTGGTTCCAACGTATCGCCGCCCCGATGACTTGTCGCGCTGTCTGCGTGCCCTTGCCGGGCAGCATCGCGTCCCGGATGAAGTGCTGGTGGTCTTGCGGGAGGACGACCATGAATGCCGGCGGGTTGCTGCCGAATCGGCAAGACAGGGCTTGCCGCTACGACAGGTCACCGTACATCAAGCGGGTCAGGTGGCGGCCTTGAACTCCGGGTTGATGGAGGTTTCCGGCGATGTGGTAGCCATTACGGATGATGACGCGGCTCCCTGGCCAGATTGGCTTCTACGGATAGAAGCCCATTTCCTGGCTGATCCCGAACTTGGTGGCGTCGGCGGCCGTGACTGGGTATATCACAGTGGCATTCTGGAAGAAGGTGCATGCGTAGAGGTGGGCAGGGTTCTCTGGTATGGGCGCGCCATTGGTAACCATCACATTGGCGCTGGCGCTGCTCGGGAGGTTGATGTGCTTAAAGGGGCGAATTTTGCATTTCGCACGGAGATCCTGCGGCTGACTGGATTCGATACGCGTTTGCGAGGTAATGGTGCACAAGTATGTAATGAGATGGGCGTGTGTCTGGCCATCAAGCGGGCTGGCTGGCGCCTGATCTACGATCCAGCGGTGGCCGTGGATCACTTCCCGGCCAAGCGGCATGACATCGACCAACGCGCCAGTTTCAACTTTCAGGCGCAATCCAACATGGTCCACAACGAAACCCTGGTGCTTCTCGATCATCTGCCTTTCTGGCGTAAGCCCGTGTTTCTGTTGTGGGCACTCCTGATAGGTACCAGCGAAGCCTATGGTCTGGCGCAAGTGCTGCGATTCCTGCCCAGAAAAGGCGGAATCGTGATGGCCAGATTCGTCGCTTCCTTCCATGGTCGCTATGAGGGCGTGAGAACATGGCTACGAACCTAGCTGAAAGCTCGCTGCCCGATTCCGGGCGATCAGGAGTCTCGCCTGCCTGGATAGGCGCCACAGGGTTTGTCCTGATCACCCTGCTGACCTTGCTGCTTCATCTCGGGGTATTGCTCAACTATCTCTATCCCGTCCTGGCGCTGGCATTGGGAATCTGGCTCTTCCGGTGCTATCCGGTCTTTTATCTCGGCTATGCCTGGTGGCTATGGTTCCTGACCCCTGAGGTCCGCCGCCTGGTGGATTTCCAGGTGGGGTGGCAGCCAATAACGCCGATCATGCTGGCACCCTATCTCGTAACCGGTCTGACCTTTTTCACGCTGTTCATACATTTGCCGAAAATTCGGCAACGCTGGCTCTTTCCGCTGGGTCTGGCAATGGCGGGCGTGCTGTATGGCTATCTTTCCGGATTCCTGCAATCCGGCCCTGTCGCTGCCAGCTACGGACTCCTGAGCTGGGGAATTCCCATCGCTTTTGCCTTTCACATGGCCCTGCGCTGGGAGGAGTACGCGGCAAATCGCCATGCCATACATCGTGCCTTTGCCTGGGGTGTGCTGATCATGGGCAGCTATGGCCTGCTGCAATTTCTGGCGCCGCCTGCCTGGGACCGGTTCTGGATGCTGAACGTGCCGATGAACACCATTGGCCAGCCGGCGCCTTTCGAAGTGCGGGTTTATAGCACCATGAACTCTCCAGGGCCCTTTGCGGTTTACATCATGTCCGGCCTGCTGCTGCTTTTCGCGCCTGGCGGTGGCTTGCGACTGCCGGCCTCGGTATTCGGATATGTCGCGCTGTTGTTGTCGCTGGTGCGCTCCGCCTGGGGCGGCTGGCTGGTCGGGATGATCTATCTACTGGCGCGTGTGCCCTCCAGACAGGTGCTTCGCATCATCCTGTCGGCCCTCGTGATTTTTGTCATCTCCCTGCCATTGCTCAGCATTGGGCCGATCGCAAACCAGGTCGAGCGTCGCTTCGATTCCATCCAGAATCTGGAACAAAACCAGAGTTATCAGGCCCGATCCGCCTTTTATGACCGATTCTGGGAAACGGCAATTACAACACTATGGGGCACGGGGCTCGGGTCGACAGGCATGGCGACGAAATTACAGAGTGATCAGCCAGGCGAGGGAGATCAGCAAAGATTCATGCATTTTGACAGTGGAATCATGAATATCCCGTTCGTGCTCGGCTGGCCCGGCAGCCTGCTGTATTTCCTGGGAAGTGGCGGTGTGCTGTTTTATCTGTTACGCGCCAGGAGTCAGCGAGCTGATCCCTGGCTGACTTCCGAAGTGGCCGTTGCCTTGGCGGTATTCTCCCAGTTGCCTTTCGTGAACACCCTGATCGGGGAGGTCGGCATGATCTTCTGGGGATTTGCCGGGCTCGCACTGGCTGGAACGCGGTTTTATAGCGAAAGGGAGGAAATATGAAGATCGGCATCATTACCCACAAGCTGGTGCGGGGCGACGGGCAGGGACGCGTGAACTATGAAATTGCCAGGAAGGCCCTCACGGCAGGCCACCAGGTGATAGCCATAGCCATGGAGGTGGCGCCGGAACTACAAGAAGAGCCGAATTTCGATTGGGTCAGGGTTCCGGTAGCCGCGTTGCCCACTTATTTGCTCAGGGAGCATTCCTTCGCGATCGCGGCGGCCGTGTGGCTGCTATGTAACCGGGATGAATGTGACGTACTGCACGCCAATGGATTTGTCACTTGGCATCCGGGAGACCTGAATACGGCGCATTTCGTCCATAGCGGTTTCCTACGCTCGGGCCATTATCCTTTTCGCCCCTGGCAGGGCGTCTATGCCGCCTACCAATCCTTTTATACAGGCTTCAACGCCTTGCTGGAGAGATTCATATTCCGCCGCGCCGGCCTGGTCGTCGCCGTTTCCAGAAAGATAGCGGAAGAATTGATGGTCCTGGGCGTTTCAGAAAAGCGGATCCGCGTCATCTACAACGGGGTGGATCTTGATGAGTTTCGCCCGGGGTATTCCGTTCGCCGCGTGCTGGGACTGCCGGAAGGTAAGGCGATGGCCTTGTTTGCGGGTGATCTGCGTACACCGCGCAAAAACCTCGATACCGTGCTCCGGGCACTCGTCAAGGTGCCAGAAGTGCATCTGGCCGTGGCTGGCACCCTGGAAGGAAGCCCATTTCCGGCCCTTGCCGATTCCTTGAAGCTGTCAGACCGGGTGCACTTTCTCGGCAAACGTACAGATATGCCGGCCCTGATGCGTGCAGCCGACTTTTTCATCTTTCCATCCCGGTACGAGCCGCTCGGGCTGGTGCTCATGGAAGCCATGGCTTCCGGCTTGCCAGTGATCACCGCGCGCTGCACTGGCGGGGCGGAAATGCTCACGCCGGAGTCCGGGATCGTGCTGGATGACCCCGACAATGTCGATAGCCTGGCTGGAGCGATGCAGCTGCTCCGGGATCAACCGGAGCTCAGATATTCGATGGGCCGTGCCGCGCGAAACGTCATGGAGCGCTTTACCTGGTGCCACATGGCTGAAAATTATCTGGAAGCTTATCGGGAGGTGGCTTGCGTCTGATGGATCCTTGCATTTCGTAAGGGCTTCGCCGGTGCTCGAATGGCATACCCGGCATGTTCGGTGACCTTTTCACTGGGGGTGGAGAATGAACATGAAAGTACTTGAGATCGGTATGGCATGGTTCCCGGAACAGCCCGGTGGAATGGATCGATTCTATTACAACCTGGTCAACAAGCTCCCCGGGGCAGGCGTGGCGGTCAGAGGGCTGGTGGCGGGCTCGGAGCGGGTGCTGAGCGATTCCGGCGGATTCATCCGGTCTTTCTCGCCGGCGAAAATCCCGTTGTCAAGACGTCTTTTTGCAGTCCGGAAGGCCATGGGCAATCTTCTGGCTGAAAAAAAGCCGGACCTGGTGGCATCGCATTTTGCGCTTTATACCTTCCCGCTGCTTGACCGGATCAGGAAGTTTCCATTGGTGATCCATTTTCATGGCCCCTGGGCGGATGAGGGGGCCATGGAGGGTGGCCGTGGACTTGCCTATAAAGCCAAGTTCAGGCTGGAGAAAACCGTATATCAACAGGCTGATCGATGCATCGTTCATACGCGCGCATTTGGACGGCTGCTGTCCGAGAACTACGGCGTGGATGTCGGGCGTATCCGGGTCGTGCCAAGTGCGGTGGATGCCAGTGTGTTCGATTTGAACGTTTCGAAAGCAGAAGCGCGGCGTCGTCTTGGCTGGCCACAAGACAGGCCGATCGTGATTACGGTACGGCGTCTGGTCAACCGCATGGGGCTGGAAAATCTCATCGAGGCCATGCTGGCGGTACGCCGTGAATTTCCCGATGCGCTGCTCCATATCGCCGGCAAGGGGCCACTGGCGAGCATGCTGGAAGCGCGCATTCGATCGCTTGGACTCGAGAATCATGTGCATCTGCTTGGTTTTGTCGATGACAGCGACTTGCCCTATGTCTATCGGGCAGCCGATCTGAGCATTGTTCCGTCAGTGGCTCTGGAAGGTTTTGGCCTGACCACGCTGGAATCCCTGGCCTCTGGCACCCCGGTTCTGGTAACTCCCGTCGGTGGCTTGCCTGAAGCGGTAGGGGGCTTGTCCTCTGCCCTGGTGCTTGGCGGAACAGGCAGCCATGCACTCGCCGAGGGTTTGCGTGCCGCCTTGCGAGGAGTACTGCATCTGCCAGATGCCAAACAATGCAGACGCTATGTGCAGGAAAACTATAACTGGCCGCTGATCGTCCGTCAGGTTCGCAGTGTTTACCAGGAGGTGCTGTGATGAAGCCTCGCATACTGTTTTTGAATCATACCGGAGATCTGGGCGGAGCGGAACTGTGTCTACTGGATATTGCAAGCCATTTTGCCGAAGGATCGCAGGTCATGCTCTTTGAGGATGGCGCGTTTCGACACTTGCTCGAATCCAGGGGGTGCATGGTGGGGTTGTCTCACGGTGCCGAGGGCATGATGCGGATACGACGTGGTTCCGGATTCTCGACAGCCATTCGGGCCGTACCCGCTGTTTTTGGCCTGGCGCATGCCATTGCACGCAAGGCGAGTGAGTTCGACGTGATTTATGCAAATTCGCAAAAAGCCTTCATCGTTGCGGCAGTGGCATCACGGTTTTCCGGCACGCCTCTGCTATGGCATCTGCACGATATCTTCACCAACAGCAACTTCCATCCGGTGCTGCGCGATCTCGCCATTGGCCTGGCCAATCGATATGCCAGTCGCGTGCTCGCCAATTCCGAAGCGACCAGAGCCGCCTTTGTGCAATGCGGCGGGCGCGCGGATCTCGTACAGGTCGTTTATCCGGGAACGGATCCGGCCCATTTTGCGGACCCGGATCTGACAAGGATCCTTGCCTGGCGGCACCAACATTGCGGGGATGCCCCCTTGCTCGGGATCTTCGGACGTCTGACTCCCTGGAAAGGGCAGCACGTTTTCCTGAAAGCGCTGGCAGCCCTGCCGGGCGTGCATGGCTTGCTCGTTGGTGCCCCCACCTATGAAAATCGCAATTTTCATGAGGCGCTCAAACGGCAGATGGAAGATCTTGGAATACAGGACAGGGTGCATTTCTGGGGCCATTCCGATGAAATACCGGCCCTGATGCGGGTCGTGGATATCGTGGTACATGCATCGACCCTGCCAGAACCATTCGGCAAGGTCGTCGTTGAAGGCATGTTGGCCGGCCAGCCAGTGATAGCAACAGCGGCAGGTGGCGTGCCCGAGATCATCGAGAACGAAATCAGCGGCATTCTGGTTCCACCCGGGGATGCTGGTCATCTCGCTGAAGCCATCAGAAATCTTCTGCAAAATCCATCTACTCTACATTCGATTGGCAAAAAAGGGCACGAGCGGGCGCTTAGCCGATTTTCTCTGGAAAGATCCCTGGACGAGGTGGACCGGGCAATTACCAAGATACTGACAAAATCACTCATGCAGGATGCTGCTCTGGTCCAGAACGGCAAATGTTGAGATCCAGTAGTGCAAACTTGCGATCAATGTGAGATCCAGGGATTGAATGGAGTTACCATGCCTAACTACAAGCCATGCAACATTGGTCGACGTCGTTTCCTGGGACAAGTCATTGCCGGAGCAGCAATTGTGGGCTTTGGTGGGTGTGACAGTAGAACGCCGGATGCTGCAACTACCGCTTCGGGCAGCAGGTCTGGAACTCCCCCCAATAGTAATGTCAGCGGTTCTGGAACTTCCAGTGAAGCGGTCTTGCCTTTGCCAAAAACCGTTCTTTATGCCGTGAATGATCGTATCATCGAGCAGTGGCCGCCTGTTTTTGCCGCAAGCATGATGGACCATCTGGGATTCAACCTCGGTTATCCCAAAGACCTTGGATGGGTGCTGGATCGCGCACGGGCTGCAGGTTGTCGCGAGATCCGGTCGCAACCAGGCGCTTGGAGCAATGAGGAAATTGTTGCCGCCCCTGGTAAATACAGAGGCTCGAGCGTAAAGCTGCTCAATGAGCTTCGCTCACGCGGGATGCGCGTCCGCTTGGTAGGGGCCTATGGGCCACCCTGGCAGGCAAATGCCCAACTCAAGCTATTGTCTCAAGCCAATACTGGTGATAGTACCCTGGTGGTCGAAGGAGATCTGTCTGGTTTTGAGCCCTGGATGACTTTCCTTGCGCTGGGCGCTGGCGGATCGATACATCCCTCACAAGGGAAAAACTATCTCGATAAATGGAACTACTATGGCACCTTGGTATTGGCAATAGATGTCTCCAAAAGACAGATCACTCTTGCGGCGCCAGTGCTGTCACCATTACCTGCAGGCACTCCCCTGGCCCTGAACAAGCTGATGTACCCCTTTCCGCAGCAGGTGGATCCGATGGATCCCGGTGTCGTGGCCTACTGCAACTATCTTCGTGAACTAGCCAGACAAGTAGAGAGCAATGGTGTGACAGGAAGCATCGAAATCTGGAATGAGCCACCTTGGCCGGATGATGCATGGCTGAGTCCCAAGAGGTTTTTTTCCGGTACTCCTCCCGATTGGATGACAAGTACCACAGATGATTTTGCGGTCTATCCAGCAGTGCTTGCCAATCTGAGTGCCCGTTGGCCTTACCAGAATGTAAAGCTCTGCAATGCGGCAACCAACAAAACTGCTGACGGTGACTGGCTTTTTCTCAAGACAGGAGATTGGGAATCCTTGGAGAATCCCAGTGCCGACCTCCTGAAAGGCTCAGAGGCAGAGACTTTTACTGAAGCTTTTCATCCATATGGACCCTTTCCGGAATCGCAGACCTGGTATCCGACGGCAGCAGAAACCTTTCCCTACAAAGTCGTGCAGGGCGGCAATCAGAGCGCTAATCTGCCGTTGGCCGTAGCTGCGGAAGAACGTTTCCTCAAGACGTTCGGATATAGTATTCCCCTGGAGGTTACGGAAACGGGGTTGAATACGGGGAACGACTTTGTGCAAGCGTTGTTCCTGGTGCGCCAGTTCTTGGCCTATCAGAGTCTTCAACTGAAAAATATTGATTTTTATGTGCTTGAAGAGGAGAGCAACTATTCTGTCCTGAATTCTGCGACCTACAAGGAAAGGATGGCGCTGGCAGTGCTCGGCAAGCTCATCCATTCACTTGGATCTCTGGAGACTGGCACTCAGCGCATCATGCCCGCGGCAATGCCAGAAGTAACAAGTTATGATGGCCAATGGCCCTTGGCAATGGTGCCGATCGTCGGTACTGGACAGCTGCTGCTCGCGCTTTGGCAACGCAACTATCCTGAATCTGGTAAAAGCTGGAGTGATGAAAGTGGCCAAAGGGGCTATGTTCAAGCATCAGCAGCGAAAGTCGTTCTCCGCGTCCCGGATGGCATGGCATACCAGGATTCGCATGATTTGTTTTCGCAAGAGCCACTGAAGATCAGCATACTGTCAGGTGGCAGCATGTCCATCAGCGGCTTGCGGGATCACCCTGTCTTCTTGAGGTTCATCATTCCTCCTGCGCCAGGTGGATGAATCTGGCTACGCCATATGGATTAATCCATGTTGGTAACCTGTGCCCCTGGCGGTCCTGGCCATGGTTGACAAGAGCACTGGCAGATATGAGATAGTTCTATAGCCACTCGCGCTTGTCTCCTGGAAAAGCCCCCTGCTCATGTCAGACCACCAGAACACAAGCCCTGAAAACAAGTTGTTGGCCATTGGCCGCCTGCTGCAGGCGGCTGATTATCACTTCACCTGCGTGACGCCCGAGACGCATCGGCGGGTCAATGCCCGCGAAGCGGGCCGGCCTGCGCGCGACCTGCGGGATGTCTTCGGCTGGAGTCGCCCGTTCAGGCCTGATATCGTCCCGCGAGACATGTGGACGCTGCTGGAAACGGCCGATCTGCTTGAGCCCGTGGGCGAACTCTGGCGTAGCCGGGTGCGCTATTCGAGCCTCGGCGGGCAGCTTTTCGTGCATTCCGCCTTCCCGACCGTGCAGGCGGACGCCGTGTTCTTCGGGCCGGACACCTACCGCTTTGCCACCCTGATCGAACGCACCCTCAGCCGCCGGCAGGGGCCCTTTCAGCATGTGGTGGACATCGGCTGCGG